>CBFGVE010000200.1:0-5408 GCA_965651915.1 uncultured bacterium | reverse complement strand
TCCATGGATTGGGATCAACTCACCCGCGACCTCTCCGAGGTCCTCCGCCAGCTCCGCGACGAACTCGCCCCGCAGATCGAAGCCTCCGCTTCCGAACTCGCCGCCTGCATCCGCAGCGGCGGAAAGATCCTGCTCTGCGGCAACGGCGGCAGCGCGGCCGATGCCCAGCACTTCTCCGCCGAGCTGCTCAACCGCTTCATGCGGGAGCGCCGCCCCTACGCGGCGGTCGCCCTCACCACCGACACCTCCACCCTCACCTCCATCGCCAACGACTACAGCTACGCCCAGGTATTCTCCAAGCAGGTCGAGGCGCTGGGACGGCCCGGCGATGTCCTGGTCGCCATCTCCACCAGTGGAAACGCCGAGAATGTCTGCCGCGCCGCCGAGCAGGCCCGGGCCTCGGGGCTGCGCTGCATCGCCCTCACCGGAGGCGGTGGCGGACGGCTCGCCGGATTGGCCGACACGAACCTCTGCGTGAGCTGCACCCGCGTGGTCGCCCGAATCCAGGAGGGCCACGCCATCATCATCCACGCCCTCTGCGAAATGATCGAGGATCTGCTCACGGAATAGCCCCGCCCACCTCTTCTAGGAGTTTCCCATGGATCTGGTCATTGTTGGATCGGTTGGAATCGACACCGTCGAAACCCCGCGCACCCGCCGAGAGCGCATACTCGGCGGCTCCGCGACCTACGCGTGCGCCTCGGCCTCCTTCATCGCCCAGTGCGGCATGGTGGGCATCGTGGGCGAGGACTTTTCCGAGGACCACATCGGCCAGCTCAACCGATTCGGGATCGACCTCGCAGGCCTGCAGCGGGTGCCCGGCAAGACCTTCCACTGGGAGGGCGTCTACGAGCAGAACATGGACAACCGTCACACCAAGGTGACCGAGCTGAACGTGTTCGCCAATTTTTCGCCCGAGCTGCCCCCGGCCTACCGCAGCGCCCCCTACGTTTTCCTCGCCAACATCGCGCCCGCTCTCCAGCTCCACGTCCTCGACCAGGTGGAGTCTCCCAAGTTCATCATGGCCGACACGATGGACCTGTGGATCAAGATCGCCCGCGAGGACCTGCTCCGCGTCGTCGCCCGCGTCGATCTGCTCACCCTCAACGAGTCCGAGGCCCGCCTGCTCACCGGCGAGCACAACCTCGCCGCCGCCGCGCCGCGCCTGCTCGCCCTCGGTCCCAAGTATCTCATCATCAAGAAGGGCGAGCACGGCAGCATGCTGTTCAGCAAGGACGGAATCTTCCTCCTGCCCGCCTATCCGGTGGCCGATGTGCAGGACCCCACCGGCGCCGGGGACACCTTCGCCGGCGGCCTCATGGGCAAGCTCGCCGCCCTCGACCGCTGCGACCCGGCCGCCCTGAGCCAGGGCATGCTCTACGGCAGCACCCTCTCCTCCTTTGGGGTCGAGGACTTCAGCCTGGACCGCCTGGCCGGGCTCACCCCCGGCGCGATCGAGGCCCGGGCCGGCGAGTACGCGGGCATGATCGCCCTGCAGCCGGTATAGCCCCTCTGAAAAGCTGACGTTCCAAGGTTCAGAACCGGCTCCCGGAAAATTCTCCAAGGGTTGGACAACCCAACCGGTCTGCGTTCCTGGGCTTGGAACTGCCCGGTGGCTATTACCAATCTTCAATTCACCTCCCCTTGGCCGAAGTTCCTGACATCGGCACCCGCGGGAATAGGGTGGGTGGCTTGACCCGCACCGGGGTAGGTGTTACGGTATGACTATGCGGACAACGATCTTTCTTGATGACCACCTGGCCGTCCGGCTGCGCGAGGAGGCTCGGCAGCGGGGGCAGAGCCTGAGTGCGTTTCTGGCCGATGCTGGGCGGAGGGCGCTCGCCCCAAAGGCCGGTTTGAAGGTGAAACCCTTTAAGTTGGTAACCTACGGACGGGGAGGTCCCCAGCCCGGTATTTGCCTGGACGCAACGAGCAGGCTGCTATCCGAAGAGGACAGGGAGCAATTTGAAGGGCGGGCATGAAGCTTTGCGACGTTAATGTCCTCGTCTATGCCCACCGCCCAGACTCCTGCGTAGACCACCCCCGCTATGCCGCGTGGCTAACGGACATGGTGAACAATCCCGATCCCTTTGGGGTTTCCGAGGCCGTATTGAGCGGCTTTATCCGAGTCGTGACCAACGCGCGGATATTTCGCGAGCCTACCCCGCCGTCCGTGGCGCTCCAGTTTTGCCAGTCGCTACTGGACCAGCCTCAGGCGCTGGTGCTCAGGCCCAGTGCTGAGAACTGGGCCATCTTTGCTGGTCTGTGCCGGAAACTGCCGGCCCGGGGAAAGCTAGTTGCCGATGCATGGCATGCGGCCCTCGCCATCGAACACGGCTGCGAATGGATATCCACCGACAAAGACTTCGCCTCATTTCCCAAGCTCCGGTGGCGCCACCCCTTCGCTTCATAGACCCCCACCAGCTCTTCCAAATTCGCCCCGCAGCAGCCCCACTTCTCGCCATCGGCGCTCGCGCGAATTTGGGATTGGGCTAGCTCCAGAGCGGAGCGGGATAGATCTTCTGGTCGACGAGGGCCTGGATGCTGCGGACGACGGCGGGCTTGTCCTCGCGGTAGGTCACGCCGAACCAGGACGACTGGGTGGGCAGCACCCGGCAGTCGGCCGCGCCGGCCTTGAGCAGGGCGTCCACCACGGTGGGGATGTAGAACTCGGACTTCAGCTCCTGCCCGCGCTCGCGGAGGAAGCGCTCGAACTGCTCTTTGGCGTGGCCGAAGAAGCTGGGGGTGAAGGTCCACATGTTCATCGAGACGTACTCGTCGCCGGTGAGCGGGCGGCGGCTGCCGTCCTCGTTGGTGTGGAAGATGCTGCCGTTTTCTTGGCTGATCTGGGTTAGCTCCTCGACCGACTTGAGGTAGCTGTCCGTGTCCACCTCGCAGATCCCGCGGGCGACGTGCCCGTACTCCGAGAGGGTGTTGCGCAGGATGAAACCGACCAGGCCGTAGTGGGCCTTGGCGTCGTCCTTGGCGGTGGCGAGGAAGCTGGCGGCGGTGCGGTAGGCGTCGGCGCCGTAGAAGTCGTCGGCGTTGATCACGCAGAAGGGCTCGTTGACGGCACCGGCGGCCATGAGGGTGGCGTGGCAGGTGCCCCACGGTTTCTGGCGCCCCTCGGGAATGGTGAAGGACTTGGGCACCTTGTTCAGCTCCTGGAAGACGTATTCGACGGCGATACGGTTCTCGAAGCGCGCCCCGATGGTTTCGCGGAAGGCCTCCTCGATGTCCTTGCGGATGATGAACACGAGCTTGTTGAAGCCGGCCGCCATCGCGTCGTAGATCGAGTAGTCGATGACGATCTCGCCGTGGGGCCCTACGGGATCGATCTGCTTGAGGCCGCCGTAGCGGCTGCCAACTCCGGCGGCGAGGACGACGAGACTGCGGTTCATGAGTTCTCCTTGGGGGTAGTTTCGGAAGGTGACGGGGAAGGGGGCTCAGGCTCGGAAAGGGGGCTGGCCTTCCAGTTTCCGACGCTTATGGTTTCGATGATTTTCCCGGCAGAAACCCGGGCGGGGTCGTGGGTGATCACGCCGCGCTTTTCTTCAAGGCTGATCTGCACCCCGCTCACGCCCGGTAGGGCGGAGAGGCGCTGGGTGATGCCCTTGACGCAGCCTTCGCAGGTCATGCCTTCGATCGCGACGGCGGTCTGAATGATGGCGGCGGGTTCGGCCAGGGTTTCCCCGGGCTGCCGGGCGCAGCCCGAAAGCAGCAGCCCGGCTAGAATGGCTGTGAAGCAGTAGCGGATCATAGCGGCTCGTAACTTCGGGTTAAAAAGAGCCTGCATTATGGGGGATGGGCCGGTGTGGTCAATCTTCTTCACAAGGGCAATAAAGGCCGCGGGTCGATCGGGGGGAGGCGGCTATTTTTCGGTGGGGACTACGATGCCGCGCATGATGACGTTCTGGGCGAAGAGGAAGACGAGGAAGGTGGGGATCGCGGCGATGATGAGCGAGGCGTGCATCACCGCCGGGCCGCTGGTCTGCTGGAGCTGGTAGAGCCACACCATCAGCGTCCACATGCTCTGGTCCTGGCAGATGAGCAGGGCGAACATGAAGTTCGAGTAGGCCATGTTGAAGGCCTGCAGCGCGATCACCGCGAGGATGGGCTTGGAGAGGCTCATGGTGATCTGCCAGAAAAGCGTCCATTCGCTGGCGCCGTCAATCTGGGCGGATTCATACAGGTCGCGGGGCAGCGAGTCGAAGAAGCCTTTGAGCAGGAAGATGGAGTAGCCGTGGGCCATGCCGGGCAGGATGAGCGCGGCGAAGGTGTTGAGCAGGTTGAGGTCGCGCAGCATGAGGAACACCGGGATCTGGGTGACCATGGGCGGGAAGGCCATCACCAGGAGCATGAAGAGGAGGATCTTGTAGGTGGCGGGCATGCGGTAGCGGCTCAGCGCGTAGGCGCCCAGCGGATTGACGATGAGCGCGCTGAGCACGGCGAGCACGCAGTAGATGACGGTGTTGAGTATGCCTCGGCCATGCAGGACCATGTAGTCGATCACGGTGGCGTAGTTGCGGCCTGCGAATTCACGGCGTAGCTCGCCGCGCCGCTCCAGGAAGGCCTGGTAGTGCCAGGCCTGGAGGGGCAGGGGGATTTGGTCGGGATCTCGGTAGGCGCTGCCCAGCGCCCGGTTTAGGCCGGCGAGGCCGCCGAAGCGTTCGAGGAGGTAGTCGGCGAAGGCGGTTTCGGTGGAGGCGATGGCGAGCGCCTCGGCCGGGGCCTGGTGCATCCGCCCGGTGTCGGGGTCTTTCCAGCCGGCGACAAAGGCGTCCCAGTCGCTCGCCGCGAGGCCCCCGGCGGGGCGCTCGGCCGGCAGCGGGACCTCGCCGAGGGAGGCGTGGCCGGTTCCGTAGCGCTGGTTCAGGATACCGACCGAGCCATACTTGGCTTCGAGATAGGCGCGGAAGGAATCCGCCACCTCCGGATCGAGCCGCACCCAGACGAGGTTGAGGGTTTCGCGGACGAAGATTTCCCAGTCGCGCCGCTCCGGCCCGGCGGGGGGTGCCCGGCGGGTCAGCACAATCTCGCGGTAGTCGGCGTGGCGGGTGCCATGGGCGCGGTTGTATTCGGCGATGTCCCGGGTGTACTGGGCCTTCAGGAACTGGTTGCGGTAGAAGCCGCCGAGGCTGAACGGATGGTGGTAGGCGTCGGGCTGCTCCCGCTTGAATTCCTGGAAGGCCCGCATGAACGGGCTGTCCACCAGCACTCCGCTGCGGGGAAGGTAGTTCTCGGCCTGGACGAGGAAGGCCCTCCAATTTACGAATTCGGTGCCGAGCACCCGGTTGAGCGCGTCGATGTCGCGGTCGAAGCGCTCGGAAAGGCCCTGTTTGAAGCGCCGCAGCATGAGCGGCTGGGTGCGGGAGATCTCCGAGCGCAAATGCCCGAGGCCGTAGGCG
>CBFGVE010000199.1:0-5408 GCA_965651915.1 uncultured bacterium | reverse complement strand
CAACGACGACCAAAGCTAGAGGTGAACGGTCAGGACGGAGTTTTTAGAGGTGCCCATATGAATAAAATATTTATTTGGTTGCTGATTGCATTGAGCGGTGCGACTCTACTAGCTGGGCAGATTCATCGTCCATTCCCAATTTTCGAAGAAAACGACGTCGGGGAAAGTTTCCCTGTATTGGGCATTACCTCTCAAGATCTAACTGAAATTATCACTGTTCTTGGTGATCGGGCAAAAAACATTCTTTATGTCGAAGTTAGAAAAGATGTTGTTGAAATTAGTACCGGGAGAATAGATGGGATACTTGCGGGTTCCGGGATAGTGTATTCTTTTAGAAGGCAAGATGACAGGTGGAAATTAATAAGCGAGCATAAGTGGATTACGTAATGTAGGAATTGGGGTCGGACCACAGGTTTCTCTAGGGTATCAATGATTTACGAATGTGAAAGTGGCGGTTCGGGGGTCTTAGAGCTTCTTTTGAGTGGCGATTTCGGGCTGTAAGCGGTTGGTATCGTGGCAGGCCACGCGCGAACCGGTACATTGCGCCAGGTCAGATCAACCACGTGACGCGTCGGTGCCATGGCCGCTCGTTCCTATGCATGTTTGGGAAGGATTACGAGGCGCGGGCCGCCTGCGGCCCCACCGTTTCGTGTCCGGAAATGAGGTCTTGGTCTCCGAAAATTCCCGCTATTGGATCGTAAATCTGGGATATGTGGCCCTTCGCTCGATTCGGCACCAAAGACGCCATTCTTCCGCTTGGCTCCCGCCGCGCACTCTGCTAGTGTGCGGTGGCTTATGTCCAAATTTATTGTCCAGCCCAAGTCCATCCGCCTGCCGTTGCCACCGGAAGGCTTTTGCCTTGCCGAGGGCGGGGTGCTTCGGGAGCTCGAGGTCGCCTACGAAACCTACGGGTCGCTGAGCGCAGCTTGCGACAACGCGATTTTTATCTGCTCCCATCTCACCAGCGATGCCCATGTGGCGGGCTACCACGCCGAGAGCGACCAGAAGCCGGGCTGGTGGGACGACATGATTGGGCCGGGCAAGCCGATCGATACCAACCGCTGGTTCGTCATTGCCAGCAATATGCTCGGCGGCTGCAAGGGCACCACTGGACCGCTCTCCCTGAATCCTGAAACTGGCCGCCCCTACGGTGCAGACTTTCCCCGCATCACTATGGAGGACATCGTCCGGGTGCAGCGGCTCCTCGTGGAGGCCCTGGGCGTCGATGCGCTCGAGGCGGTGGTGGGGAGCTCCATGGGGGGCATGCAGGCCCTCCAGTGGTGCGTCTCGTTTCCGGACAAGGTGCGCAAGTGCATCGGCGTCGCGACCGCCGCGAACCTTTCGGCGATGGCCCTTGGCTTCGAGATCATCGGCCGGAAGGTCATTGTCAACGACCCCCGCTTTCACGAGGGCAACTACTATGCCCACGGGTGCGTGCCCCGCGACGGGCTTGGCTATGCGCGGATGATTGGCCACCTCACCTACCTTTCCGCGGTATCGATGAACGAGAAGTTTGGGCGTCAGATGCGGCGCTTGCCCAATCCTGGGCGCTTTGAGACCGGCTTCGCGGTGGAGACCTATCTCGACCACCAGGCCGAGGTGTTCATCAACCGCTTCGACGCCAATAGCTATCTGCACATCACCTGGGCGATGGACCACTTCGACCTCGCGGCGAAATATGGAAGTCTGGAGAACGCCCTCGCTCCCTGCCAGGCGGAGTTCCTGTTGGTGGCGCTCAGCTCCGACTGGCTCTTTCCCCTGCGCCAGACGCATGAGCTGGCCCAGTCGCTGCTGCGCCTGAAGAAGGTGGTGACGGTCGCCGAGCTCAATTCCCCCTATGGCCACGACGCCTTCCTGCTGGAAGTGGACCACCTGTCGCAGGTCATCCACGGATTTCTGGAGCGAGCCCATTTTACCGCCTCCGCCGGGGAGGGGGGCGCGCAATCCCAGACCGAGGCGGTAAAGCCGCCTGCCCCGTCCCAGCCCCGGAAAATCCGCAGCGGCCATACGGCCTTCAAGAAGGACACCGAGTTCGAAAAGCTGATGGGGCTGATCGCTCCCGAAAGCCATATTCTGGACATAGGCTGCGGCGACGGCAGCCTCATCGACCGGCTGTGGGACTGGGGTCGGGTCACCGGGGTCGGGGTGGACATCAATCTTGAGAGCGTATTCCACTGTCTGCGGGTTGAGGTCCCGGTCCTCCAGATGGATGCGGACAAGGCCCTGGAGCTGATCGATGATGGAGCCTTCGATTTCGCCGTGTTGAACCGTACCCTGCCCGTAGTTCGTCGTCCGGTGCGCCTGCTGCATGAAATGGTTAGAGTGGCGCGCAAGGGCATCGTGTCCTTTCCCAACTTTGGACACTGGAAAAGCCGGCTTCAGCTCGGGCTAGGCGGGCGCATGCCCGTCAGCCGCAACCTGCCCTTCGACTGGCACAATACCCCGAACATCCACCTCTTCTGCTACAGCGATTTCGTCCGCACCTGCCAGGCCGAGGGGCTTAAAATCGAGCGCATTATCCCCATCGCCCGCGACCGGGCCTCTGCCGCGCTGTGCCGGGCCGGCCTGGTTAATCTAGGGGCGGACAGCGTCATCGCCCTTGTTTCGCGCGGCGAACCGCCCCGAAAAGAAATGGATTGATCTCCATATGTTTGGCCGCTCAAACTGACTTGCACCATGAATGACACCTACCGCCAATCGAGTCCCCGGGGGCGGCCGGCCGACTCCGAGTCGGCTCGCCGCTGTCTGCGCCTGTTCGAGCGGAACTGGATGCAGCGGGCCAAGTTCCGCCAGATGAACGGACTGCTGGGCTCGCTAGAAGGCAAGCGCTGCCTGGATATTGGCGGGCTGGGCGGGGGCATAAGCTACCAGCTCCGGCGGCTCGGCGGGGACTGGACCAGCTCCGATTTCGAGGCAAGGGCGGCCGAGCGCATCCGCACCGTGGTCGGTGATCCGGTGGTGGTTGCGACCCCTGGCGAGCTGCCATTTGCGAACGGGCAGTTCGACCGCGTGGTTGTGAGCGACCGCCTGGAGAGGGTGGGGGACGCATCGGCCTTCATCGAGGAGTGCCACCGGGTGCTCAAGCCCAGCGGGCAGCTCTTGATTCTGACGCCCCATGCCAAGCCGGTCGGGCTCCTGTATCCCCTCCAGCGCCTGCTTGGTCTCACTCCCCGCCGCGACGACCCGGGACGGCGCCGGGGCTACACCCACGCGCAACTGTTCGAGGTGTTGAAGG
This sequence comes from uncultured bacterium, assembly GCA_965651915.1. Lineage (GTDB taxonomy): Bacteria > Verrucomicrobiota > Kiritimatiellia > CBFGVE01 > CBFGVE01 > CBFGVE01. The sequence continues at coordinate 2,173 of CBFGVE010000199.1, read as the reverse complement.
ATGGCTTCGACATGCACGAGCTGAAGACCTTCTCCCGGTTCGGTGTTGGGCTGGTGGATGCGCTCATCCGGTGGATGGCGGGGCTGGTAGGCACCGGTGAGGCCTTCGAGGCCGACATGGACGAACAGGACTTCCGCCGCATCTACGGCCTGCACAAGGCGATGTACCCGTTTTCGGCCCTCGCGGCCGGGCTCGACTTCCTGCTGTTTTTCACCCGGGGCTACCACCTGGTCGCCCTCGCCCAGCGCCGTCTCTGGAAGCCCCGGATCAGTCCGAGACTGCGCGACGGACGCTCCATCGCCGACGCAGCCATCAACACCCGGATCGGAAGCGCCGCCCCGTTCTGATGCAGCCTGGAGTTCCCGAGCGGGAGGGAGTGGGCGTATTCGCCGCAGCTTTTTCGTCGTCCCGGGCTTTTCCTGGTTGACACCGGACGGGTACGTGCTACTTTCCGGGCTCTTTTTACGAATCAGACAGGAAACCTGCCATGAGCACGAAACGCACCTACCAGCCCTCCAAGATCAAACGCGCCCGCAAGCACGGGTTCCGCAGCCGCATGGCCACGGCCGATGGCCGCAAGATTCTGAGCCGCCGCCGCCAGAAGGGCCGCAAGCGTCTCGCGGTCTAAGCTGGGCCTGCGCCCATGCGGGAGGATCCTCCAGAGGCCGCAGGGGCGGCTGGCGGCCTTCCCCGGCCCGACTTCCGCCTTCCCCGAAGCCGCCGGGTCACCCGGTCCGCCGAGTTCCGAGAGGCCTTCGACCAGGGGCGCCGCTACACCGGACGCTTGATGGTTCTCTGGCTTCGCCATGGTGATGGGGCTTCGCTCCGACTGGGCGTGGTTGCCAGCCGCAAGGTCGGCAACGCCGTGTGCCGGGCCCGGGCGAAGCGTCGCGTACGCGAGGTTTTCCGAATGAATCGCCACCGCCTGCGGGGCAGCGCCGACCTGGTCGTCGTATCCCGGCAGGCTATTCTCTCGGCCCCGCACGATGCGGTGGAGCGGGAATTTCTAGTTTTGTCCGCAAAAGCGGGCCTGCATAGCGGAGTACAGCGAGACCATGAAAAAAAGTGACCTGCTCATCCTTCTCATCCTGTTTGGTCTGTGGTTCGCCTGGGGCCCAATTGACCGCCTAATTTTCAAGCCGCTTTTCCCCCCCAAGGAGCCGGTTCCCGCCGAGGAGACGGTGACGGCTTCGGATCCCGCCGACCGCGTGCTGCCGGTCGAGGCCGCTCCGGGCGAGATCGCCCCGCTGGCCACCCCCGGCATCGCGCCCGCTGCGCCTGCGCCGGTGTTGGAGGGGGCCAAGTCCGAAGGCGCTGCGGTGGAAGCGCAAGAGGCGGACCTTCCCGACGAGCAGCTCGTTGTCCTCACCAACGATTCCGTCCGCATCACCTTCTCCAGCCGGGGCGCGGGCATTGTCGATGTCCGCCTGCCCAACTACCGCGAGCGCAATCTTCCCGACAGTGGCCCGGTGGATCTGGTATTCGGCGAGCGCATGGCGCTGGCCTACGCGGGGCTGCCCGGTCTCTCTTCCGGAACCAGCCACTTCGACTTCGAGGTTTCTGAAGATGGCCGCACCTTAGTGGCGACCGCTGCTCCCGGCCACGGCCTGCGCCTTCAGCGCCGGATCGAACTGGGGGATAGCTACGCCCTCCAGGTGACCGATACCTTCCTTAACGAGACCGAGCAGGCGCTGCAGATCCCGGAGGCGCGCCTCCAGTTCGGCCCGATGCAGAACCTGCCCGACGAAACCCTCATGGTGGGCGTGATTCCCCTGGGCGTGGACTCCAGTTCCCCGGGCGAGAAGGTCAAGCGCTGGGAGCGCGACTTCAAGAAGCTTTTCTCCGGCAGCCCCGAGGCCCGCGTCGAGAAAATGAACCGCACGGTGGACTGGGTTGCGGTCAAGAACCGCTATTTCGTGCAGTCGATCATTCCGGTTGATGGCGCACCCAACTTTACCATCCTGGGCCGCTGGGACGGCGAGGCCAAGAGCGCGGACCTGGTTTCGGCCTCTCTGATTTTCGATCCGGCCCCGCTGCTGGCTGGCAGCGGCGTTGTCCGGCCCCCGCTTCGCCGCTAGACTGCCCGCAAACGAGAAAAAGCCGGGAAGCCCCGGCGTCAAAAAACAAGGACGAGGGAACAGAACCCATGAAGGGATTGATGCAGGATTGGCCG
>CBFGVE010000198.1:0-5468 GCA_965651915.1 uncultured bacterium | reverse complement strand
GCGTCGTCGTCGCCGTGCGTGAGCAGCTCGAAGCAGGCGAGGCGGAGGGCCAGGCGGCCACCCGGGCTCCGATACAGATCAAAAAGCTCTCCGGCAGCAAGGTGGCCACCCCGGTGTACGACGTGCGGGTCAACGCCGGCCAGGCCACGGTCAACCCCAAGACATGGTTCATGATCGAGACGGAATACGACTCCTTCCCGGAATGGATCGACCAGCTCGACTTCACCTACTATGCGCTGATTAAATCGGCCACTGCCCGCGAAGGATTCGTCCTGCTCAAGTCCGATGTTTCGTACATTAACATCCCTCGCAACCGTCGTCATTTCAGCACGATGTTTGTTCATCCCCATACCCTTCTGCGCCATGGCGACGTTCAGCGCGTCGCCGTGGTGGTTCGCCACAACGGCGTGGTTGTCGCCATGGAGAGCCAGCCTTCGGCGAGCAACCGATGGTGGGAGCAGCTGCCTCCAGTGGAGGGAGTCATGCTCAACCGGGCTGAATCGCCCTTCGCCCTGCACAACATCGATGCGTTCCAGCAGATCAAGACCAGCCGATAGGGCTTCCAAGCCACCTGCACCCGTCTTAACGTCATGAGCAAACGCGAGAGAATACTAGCTTTGGACATCGGCGCCAGCAGTGTCAAGCTGGCCGAGTTCCAGGGGAGCAAGGCGGGGGGGCTGCAGCTTGAGCGTTACGTCGTTGGCTCCCTCGGGCTCGACCCCCAGAGCGATGATGACCGCAGCCGGTACATCGTATCGACGCTGCGGGAGCTGCTTGCCAGCGAGGGCATCAAGCCTGGCCCGGTCGTGCTGTCGGTTTCCGGCCAGTCCGTTTTCTCCCGTTTCGTGAAGCTTCCGCCCGTGGAGCCCGAAAAGGTTCACCAGATTGTCCAGTACGAGGCCCAGCAGAATGTGCCCTTCCCGATCAACGAGGTGGTCTGGGACTACCAGCTCATCGGGGGGGCTTCGGGCGAAGTGGATGTCATGCTGGCGGCGATAAAGGCCGATATCATAGAGGATATCACCGACTGCGTTGGATTTTCGGGCCTGCGTCCCGAGCTGATCGACGTTGCGCCCATGGCGCTTTACAACGCGGTCCGCTATAACTATCCCAACCTCCAGGGCTGTACGCTGATCGTCGATATCGGTGCCCGCTCTACTGACCTTGTCTTCCTCGAAGAGGGTAGAGTCTTTAGCCGCAGCATCCCGGTGGCCGGCAATGCGATTACCCAGCAGATTATGCGCGAGTTCGATCTGCCTTTCTTCGAGGCCGAGGATCTAAAGGTCGCTCATGGCTTCGTGGCATTTGGCGGGGCCTACGAGAGCCCTTCTAGCGAGGTCGCCGATAAAGTCTCCAAAACGATCCGATCGGTCATGACCCGCATGCATGCCGAGATCAACCGGTCGATCAATTTCTACCGTAGCCAGCAGTCGGGATCCCAGCCCTCTCTAATTCTGCTCACGGGCGGCTCGTCCGTCATCCCCTATACCGACACCTTCCTGCGCGAGAAGCTGAAGGTCGATGTCGAGTATCTGAACCCGTTCAACAATGTCGCGGTGAGCGAGACCATCAGTGCGGAGCAGATAGGCAACTCGGCGCACCTTTTGGGGGAATCCGTTGGCCTGGCGCTCCGCAAGGTGCTTACCTGCCCGATTGAGCTGGACCTGATGCCCCCAAAAGTGGCGGAGGACAAGGCTTTCCAACGTAAACAGCCCGTCTTGCTCGCCGCAATGTTTGGCTTGGTGCTAGTGATCGCCATCTGGTGCGGATTCTTCTATAAGATGGGAAGTATCGCTAAAGAGCGGCTTTCCGAGAGCCAGGCCCGGCTGGTCGAACTCCGCCGCCTCCAAGGCCAGATGCAGGTGCCCATGACGGCAATCGAGGCTACCGAGAAAAAATTTGCCCTGATTGGCGAACTGATTGCCGACCGCAGTAGCTGGTTGGAAATCCTCGAATTGGTGCGCAAGGAGTTGCCCGAGGGCATGTGGGTTGCCCATGTCCGCCCACTGCTAGACGATCCCTCAGCGACCGCTTCGCTAACCTTCGACGAGGATTTAATGGAGTTCTCGGGACAGGTCGGGGCAGGCGGTGGAGCGACTCAGAGAGAGGTTTCAGGACCGCCCGCCGTCAGGAAAATCGAAATCGCCGGATTCGGCTACACCGACAAAATCACCACGGCCCGACCAATTACCGAGTTGGCCGACCGGTTACGCCTGATCGAGTCCCACTTTACCCCCAGCACAGCGGTGACGCTCGCCCCCCGTCCAGCTCCCGGCGAATACACCCGTGAATTCAAGATCGAAATTGGCCTAAAGCGCCCCATCCGGCTATGAATTTCCAGAAGTACAAAATTCTCATGATCGGAGGGGGCATCGCCCTAGCGCTGTTCATTGCCGGCCTGGTATTTCTTTTCCGCCTGCAGGGTGAGTACAACCGCACAAAGCGCGACTTCCAGGCCGCGCAGGGCGAGATTACCCGGATTGGATCGGCACCTATCTCGCCAACGACCAATAATATCCGCATCCTTGAGGAAAATGCCCGCCAGGTCGAACAGCTTCTTTCATCCACGCTGGAGAGTATGGCGGAAGAGCAAGTGGAGTCCCTGGAGATCAGCCGCGCGGACTTCCCCGCTCTGCTCGAAAGGACGTTCCTCTCGCTGGGCGAAGTGGCCACCGAAAGCCAGGTTCAGCTTCCCGAGCGATTCGCCTTTGGATTTGATCGCTATGCGGCTGGCAGCCTGCCCAACCTCGACCAGATTCCTCGGCTTACCCGGCAGCTTATTATGGTTAAGGAATTGGTCGAGACGATCAGCCGGTCGGGTGTGCGGGAGCTGACCGAAGTCAGCCGCGAAGAATTTGAAGACATCTTGCCCGACGATCCGCTGGCGACGGCCGATTCGCGCGACATGTCGCGGGGGGCGGCTGCGCGTTCCCAAGCTGGCAGGGGGGATCAGTCGTCCGTCCCGGATCCCCTCGCCGCCTCACTGTATAGCGCTGAGCGCTTTACCCTGAGCTTTGCCGGCCGGGACGAGGCGATCTGGAAGGCCTTGAACGCCCTCTCGTCCCACAAGCTGTTCGTGGTGGTACGCAGCGTAACCTTGCAGAACGAAGCCTATACCCCCAAGGAGTCTCCCGAATCCCGTTCCTCTACGGGGAGATCCCGGGCACCTGCCCGGACCCGGGCCCCGGCCCGGTCGCTTGGGTCTCTCATACAGGCCGCCAGTCCCACCACTACCGTTACGACCGATGGCGTCGAACTTCCACGCAGCCATGAGGAGCGTGTCGTCGCCGGGCGCGAACTGGTGCGTGCGACGCTAGAGGTGGAGGTTTACCGCTTTAAACTAGAAACTGCGGAAGGGGAGGTGGCCCCATGAAGCGGACCGGCAAATCTAGCTCATGGATCAGCTCAAACTACGACAAGCTCAGCGTGGTCGTGGTCCTTGTTTTGATCGTCGTATCCGCCGGGTTCCTGGCCGTGTCGGTCAACAAGGAACGGGCTGCGATCGACCAGGCAAAAAATATGCCTCCTGCTCTAGGGCGCGAAGCGACGGCCTATGATCTTGGCACCTACAGCTCGCTGAAAGACCTCGCGGCGAATCCGAAGGTCGCGGCACCAGCCACCAATCTTTTCCTAGTCAGTGAGCTGCGGGTAGAATCGGTGAATTCAAAGGGGGTCAAGGCTCCCATCCCTTACGATGCCGAGGTTTGCCCTTTCACCAATGAGCCTCAGCCGCGGATTCAGGACCGCGATTCTGATGGCGATGGAATTCCGGATTGGTGGGAGGAGAAGCACGGACTCGACCCGCTCAACCCAGAGGATGCCCGCCTTGACACCGATGGCGATGGCTTCACCAACCTTGAAGAATACACTGCCGAGCCGCGAACCGATCCCGCCGATACCGAGGCTCATCCCCCGGTGTCCTCGAAGCTTCGCCTGATTCAAGTTAAAACAGTACCCTTCCGTATGCGCTTCGATGGGGTTCAGCAGCTTGCCGAGAATCAAACACGATTCCTTATCAATATGAGTAATCGTTCCTACTTTTCAAAGCTTGGGGACGAGATCGAAGGGTTTAAGGTGGCCCACTTTGACGAGATTATAGAGAGCCGCGAGGAGCACGGGGTCATGCGGCGCATCGACCGCTCGGTCATTACCCTCACCCGTGGCGGAAAGCAGTGGAAGCTTCGCATCAACGAAAGCGGGAGTGCTGACGAGCACTATGCCCACCTGATCAATTTGATGGACCGAGCCCAGTACGAGCTGCCGAAGGATGGAAAGCAGATCATCCGGGGGGTGGAATATCAGGTGGTTGAAATTCGGCAGAATATGGTGGTCCTCCGAGACGTGAAAGCCGGTACGGAAGTTCAGATTGGACTTCTCACTCAGGACGAGCGGGCGCTACTTAGCGGTCGGGATCCCTATATGGAATCAACCGATGGATACGACGGGGTTATGCCAGCCTATCAACCTGCGCCCGCGATGCCTGCGCGACCCTACCCCGGAAACCGAATTCCCCCGGCAACTGGCGGGACTGGGATGAATAGAAATTGAATTGCCCAAGCTGCGGAATGCGAACACGGAACACCTTCATATTTTTAAGGTAGGCATACGATGAATTACTCTGTTAAAGTGCGATTTTCATTCAAGGAGGCTTCCCCTATGATTCCCGCTCGAGTTCCCTGCGTAGCCGTCGTTTGTCTGCTCTTGGGCTTCGCAACCCTTTCTACCGCTCAGGATGGCTTTGACGATTTGCTCGACAGCCTCAACATCCCAGAGGAAGCCGCTGAACAACCCGCCGCTCAGCCGGCAGTGGATGAGGCGGACTCAGGCGACGCTCTACAGGATTTGTTTGGCGATGCTTGGACCAATAGCCCTGAAACGGCGGTAGCATCCCCGGCGCAGGCCGCCGACGAGGCGGCTCAGCCCGAAATGGGCGTCCAGGAAATGCAGCCTGCCGGGGAGATGGAAGCCGAAGCCGCTGCCGATCCGCTTGCAGACCTGATGGAGCAGGCCCAGACTCCTGCCGAGGGATACGAAAATCTGCTCCCGGGACTTGGCGATGCCGACGATGCTGCGGCGGAAGTCACCCCGGCCGCAGCCGAGCCGGCCGACGACCTCCTGTCCATCTTCGCGGAACCTGCGGCTGTGGAGGCACAGTCCGAAGCCGCCGAGCCAACAATGGAAAGCACCGAGCCGGAGATGGCGGTTGAAGAAGAGGGCGAGGATGTTGTCGCTGAGGCGGAGAAAGTCGATGATCCCGCGCGCATTGCTCAGGAAGTGGCGAATCGGCGCGAGGTTGTTCTCCGCGCCAGGGAAGTTTCCGGATTAAAGTCCTTGGAGGCCGGCTATACCGATTTGCAGGGAGGTCGTTTTAGTGAAGCAATCGCCCAGTTTAACCGGGCGCTGCGCGACATTCCTGGCCGCGCGGCGACCGACGAGGATCGGGCTCGGACAACCCGTGGGTTAGCCGA
>CBFGVE010000197.1:0-5469 GCA_965651915.1 uncultured bacterium | reverse complement strand
CTTTGGTCCCTTCATCCTGCATGACGGCACCTATGCGAACCTGAAGGACGCCCTCATGGTCCGGGCCACCTCCGAGTATATGGCCGAGCGTTTCGCCAACCACAATTCGGCTGGTCTGAGCTTGCTCCGCGCCGGAAAGTTCTACCTCGACCTCAAGGACAAGGCGACCTACACCCGGCTCTACGATCTCTACGTCACCTATTTCCCACAGCATGAACGCGCGCCGCAGATTCTCCTCACCCTGGCCAGCATCGCCGCGCAGGACGGCGATCAGGAGCGCGAGCGCCGGCTGATCGAAATTCTTCTCCAGCGCTATCCGCAGAGCCAGTTCGCCGCCCAGGCCCTGAGCCGGTCCGCCTTCATCCTGTACGGCGACCGCAAGTACGAGGAAGCCATTCCGGAACTACGCAAGTTCGTCAGCGCGGTGCAGCCCGGGTTTAGCAAGGCGCAGGGCCAGTTCTTCGTGGCCACCAGCTTTAGCGAGCTGGGGAACTACGCCGACGCGCTCACCGAGTACAACACCCTGATCTCCTGGCTGGCCCCCACCAGCAACAACCCCTTCCGGGGAACGCTGGACGAGGCGAAGATTGTCGATCTTCTGGAGAAGAGCGTGTTCTTCCGGGGGTACTGCCAGGCGAAGATCAAGGAACCTGCCGACAAAGTGGCCGAGCATCGTGCGGACGCACTTAAAACTTTCGACCAATTTGCCCAGCTTTTCCCCAAATCCGACATGATGTCGAAAATGCTGCGAGTCAAAGGGGCGGTTCTCCTCGAACTCGGTCGCGACCAAGACGCTGGCGCCGTCTTCAAGGAGCTGGCCGACAAGTATCCCGATACCGAGGAAGGCAAGAACGCCTTCTTCTTCGTGGTCGACAGCTTTATCGAGATGGGCCAGTACGACAAGGCGCGTGCTGCCTTCGCCAGTATGATGCAGAATGCAGGCGGCTACACCCCCGAGCAGTTCGTGACCGTGGGCGAGGCGATGCTTAAGCGCGAGTTTTATCCGGAGGCCGAACAGGCCTACTCCCAGGTGGTGGGCAAGACCGAGAACCGCGCCTATCTCGAGCGGGCGCTCTACGGAATCGGCCTCTCCCGTATGCACAATGGGAAGCTCGAGGAGGCAGTCGAGCCCCTGCAGAAATTCGTTGTGGAATTTCCAAAATCCGCCTTCTACTACGACGTGCGCTTCGTGATGGCCAGCGTGTTTAGCCAGCTCGGTCGTTTCGACGAAGCCATGGAAGCCCTGCGAGATATCTTCACCACTGCGTCCAACGCATTGCTGATTAACCGGGCGAATCTGGAATACGCCCAGGTGGCAAAGCGGCGCGACCGTAAAGACGAGGCACTTTCCGCCTACCTGCGGGTTTCACTGCTCGGCGATCCACAGAACCAGGAGTTGCGCCCGTTGATCCAGCAGGCGCTGCTTGAGGGCATTGAGCTTGCTGCATCCATGGAGCGGTGGAAGGACGTGGCCGACCAGGCCGAGCAGTTTATCGGCGATTTCCCGGAAAGCTCCGAGCTGAACCGCATACGCGAAGTCCGCAACGACGCCCGCCGAAAGGCCGGACTCATTTAACCGAACGCACGACCGAGGGAACGAACCATGAGCACTATCCGCATCAACCTTCTCGCCGCCGCCGCATTGGCCGCCGCCGTGGGGGGATTCCTCCCCGAAGCCCACGCCCAGCGCCCCCATGTAATCCTCCAGAACAACACCCGTATCGAGGTCGATACCATCCGGGCCCGCCCCAACGGCGACGTCGTGGTCACCTCCAACGGCGTGCAGCGCGAATTCCCACGGTCCCAGATTCTACGCGCGGTGGGGGAGAAGCCCGCCGACTACGATGCGGCCATGGCCCATATCCAAGCCAACCGGCCTGCCCAGGCGATACCGCTGCTGGAAAAGATCGCCCGTGAATCCCGCTGGCTGGAATGGGACAAGGTCGCCATGGACCAGCTTGGCAAGGCTCATCTAGCCAACAAGGACCCCGCCGCTGCCCAGCGCACCTTTACCGAGCTGTTCCGGCTCTACCCCGAAGCCAAGGACAGCGAGGCGAAATGGGGTCTGCTCCAGGCTTTGCTCGACCAGAAGGACCTGACCAACCTGGAGAAGGAGCTGGACCAGATCATCCGTACCGGTCCCCGTCCCGATGCTGCTCGGGCGCAGATCATGCGCGGAGACATTAGGGCCTCGCTCGGCGACAACGAAGGGGCGGCTATCCAGTATCTTCGAACCGTGGTCTTTTTCAAGAACGTAGAGGAACACCTGCCGCATGCCCACTACAAGGCCGGCCTGGCCCTAAAGAAGATGCGCGATCCCCGCGCCAAGGATCAGTTTCAGGAGGTCGTCCAGCGTTTCGGCAACACCCCGTGGGCGGCGCGGGGCCCGGCCGCGGGGTAAAGTATATTTTTTTTGGGACACCCAAGGCGGCGCGGGCCCCCGCCGGTATGTAAATTATTTTGTTGTGCGCCCACAGTTGTTTGTGAAATTATGTGGATCTCCATTTTGGATCCGGTCTTGGTAAACTAAAAGCAGATAAAGGAGTGCGATAATGCGCAAACCCTGGTTGACGATTTGTCTCGTGGCGGCTCTCTGCGGCATGGTGGCCGCTGTAACCCTAGCCCAGGATGGCACCGCCGTCGCCCCCGGCATGGAGCTAGCCGCCGATGCCGCTAACGGGGATGCGGGCGGAGTGAGCTTCTGGAAAGTGGTCACTGGCGGTGGATTCATGGGTGTACTGCTGTGGTTGGCATTGGCCGCCAGCTCGATCGCCGGCGTCTCCCTCATCGTCGATTCCTTCATCACAGTGCGCGCCAAGAAGATTGCGCCGGAAACTCTCGTGGCCAATGTGCGCGAATCGATGTCGCAGGGCGACGTCATGAAGGCGCTTACCCACTGCGAAGCTGAGCCCGGGCCGCTGGCTAACATTCTCACCGCTGCTTTCTCGAACGTGCAGGAGGGCTTCGAAGTCGTCCAGGATTCCATCGCCGTTGCAGGCGACATGGAGAGCGAGAAGCTGATGCAGCGCATCAACTACCTGAACGTGGTGGGCAACCTCGCCCCGATGCTCGGACTGCTCGGCACCGTGCAAGGTATGATCTACGCCTTCGCCGCGCTGGGCACGACCGCCGCTGGCGCCGCTCAGCAGGCCATGCTCGCGCTGAACATCTCCATGGCCCTCCTCACGACCGCCGCCGGTCTCGTAGTAGCCGTCCCCGCCGTCGGCTTCTTCCACTACTTCCGCAACCGTGCCACCAACATCATTCTCAGCATGGAAGCGCTCACCATGGATCTCATCAAGGACCTGCGCAACGTGGAAGTGGTCGAGGAAGGGGCGGAGTAAGCCGCCCAGCCTCCCCATCACCGCGTTCTTGAGGAACCTGCACTATGGCGACCCGAAAAAAACGAGGAACTGTCGGTACCGGCGAAGTAAACATGACGCCGATGATCGACATTGTCTTCCAGATGATCATTTTCTTCGTCTGCACCGTGCAGTTGGAGAAAACTGCGGTACTGGAGACGATTGAGCTGGCGATGTCGCCCCACGGACCCATCGAGGAACGGAGCGATCCCCGCACCGTGCGTATCGATGTGGATGGCGACGGAGTGATCTACATCAACCGCACCCCGCTAAGTTTCGGCCAGTTCCGCGGGGTGATGCAGAAGACAGTCGCAGCCTCTGGCCGTTCGGTTCCCGTGGTGATCCGCGGCGATGGCAACACCCGCCATGACCACATTCGGAGAGTGATGGACGCCTGCAAAGCGGTGGGTCTCTGGAAGGTCAAGTTTGCCGCAATCAAGGACAAGGCGACCTAATTTCCACTTCGATTCCCCCAGGAAACCCCATGGCTAGCAAAACAAAGCGGAGCAAAAAGAAGGGCGAAGCGACGTTCGAAGAGATTCCGATGACCCCGATGATCGACGTGGTCTTCCAGCTTCTCATCTACTTCATTCTTACCTTCGAGCCCGTCGACGTGATGGCGTTCCTCGACGTTTTCGCTCCTTCCCCTGAGGCCCAGAAGGAAAAAAGCGAGACGCCGCCCAACATGATCCGTATCACCATTTACGACAACGGGTTCACCATCAATGACCGCCAGACCGACATTCCTGGCATGGAGCGCGTGCTAAGCCGCCTGGGTTCAATCAATCCTAACCAGACCGTGCTGATCATGGTGACCGCCCTGTCCCGCCACCGACACCTTGTGGAAGTGCTCGACATGTGCGCCAAGGCCGAGCTGCGGAATCTTTCCGTCGTGAGTACCAACTAGCTACCGGCTGGGGCTGGGACATTTTGCGCGCCCATTGGGCTGGGCACTAATCATTCCTTCCGGTTGTATCGCGGGCAGGCCGTGGCGGTCAGGAGCCCTTTCCGCTGCCGTCACGCTGCGATTTTTCGATTCGACGCAGTAGAATGCCCGCCAAGGCAGACTTGTCAGACCGTTCCGCTTAGGCTCTAATCGCTCGCATGGATTCCGCCCCGCGCATCACCATTCTCAGCGACCATGTCGCCAATAAAATCGCGGCGGGCGAAGTGGTCGAGCGCCCCGCCTCGGCGATCAAGGAGCTGGTCGAGAATGCCATAGATGCAGGGGCCTCCCGCATCGAGATCGAAGTTGTCGAAGGAGGACGCCACAGCCTTTCGGTGCTGGATGACGGCTGCGGAATGGATCGCGACAACGCGCTGCTCTGTATCGAGCGGCATGCCACGAGCAAGATTCGCGATGTCGACGATATCGAGCATATCGCCACCATGGGCTTTCGCGGCGAGGCCGTTCCCGCCATCGCTTCGGTATCCCGCTTCACTCTGGTGACCCGCCCGCGCGACGCCCTCGCTGCTACCGCGATCGACATCAGCGGGGGAAAAATTCTTTCGGTCGAAGAAACGGGTGCGCCTCCAGGAACGATGATCCGGGCGCGGAATCTGTTTTTCAATGTCCCGGCCCGCCGCAAGTTTCTCCGCAGCGCCGCGACCGAACTGGTCCATATACGCCAGGTTTTCTTAGTTTATGCGCTTGCTCACCCCGCGATCGCCATGCGGCTCACGGTGGATGGCCGCGAGGTCCACAATCTCCCCAGCGGGGGATCGCTGGAGGACCGGCTGCGCGAGCTGTACAGCGGCGATCTGTTCCGCTCCCTGCGTCCGGTGTCGGGGAAGGGGAAGGGGATTTCCATCGAGGGGCTGGTGGGCATTCCCCCGTTGAGCCGGGCTGACCGGTCCGATCTCTACATCTTCATCAACCGACGGCCCGCCGCCGCGCCCATGCTCTACGCTGCGCTTAGCGAAGCCTATTCGGGCCACTTGCCAAAAGGGCGCCACCCGGTGCTGTTTCTTTTCATCGACCTTCCTCCCGACGCTGTGGATGTCAATGTTCACCCCACCAAGCGGGAAGTTCGCTTCCGCGATCCCACTCCACTGCGCGAATTGGTGCTATCTACCCTGCAACAGGCCCTCTCGGGCGGTACCGGGT
>CBFGVE010000196.1:0-5478 GCA_965651915.1 uncultured bacterium | reverse complement strand
CCGGTAGCACAATATCCAGCCGCCACCCCGAGGCGTCCACCCCCAAGGCCTGGAGTCCCGCCACCGCGCTGTCGGCGAAGAAATTGAAATACTTGAAGAATCCCAGCAGGCCGAGATTCACCACCACGCTTGCGCCGAGCCAGCGTCGGCGCCGAGCTGGGCTGTCGGTCCCATCGAGCTTCAACCCTACGACGTAGTCCACCACGGTGGAGAACGCAATAAGGCTAAGAAACCGCCAATCCCAGAAGCCATAGAACACATAGCTGGCCACCAGCAGCATGCGGTTCTGCCAGCGGTGGGGTAGCAACAGGTAGGTCCCATAGACCACCACCAGAAACACAAGAAATTCTAAAGAATTGAAGAACATCGTAACGAGGGTGTTACTCAGCCCGGATGACCAACGAAATTGAGAAACCATTGAACATAGGTTTCGTAGCTATAGTCGCTTTTAATGATTTTATGAGCCGCTTCACCCATTCTTTTCCTGCCGACAAAGTCAGAGGCCAAGTTCGCTATGCATTCGGCCATTGAAGAAATGTCATTTACAGGGTACATCAGTCCGGTTAAACCCTCATGTAGAACGGCTTCAATGCCTTCCAACCTTGGAACAACCACGGCACACCCGTGCGCCATGGCTTCCAGCATGCTTAGGGGCGTCCCCTCGCAGTCTGAGACTAGAATTCCCACATCGGTCTCCTTCCACACAGCAGCCATTTCGAAAGGAGATCTAGCGGATTCTATGGAAACTGAGGCTCTGGCCTGAGCCGGAAGCTGAGCAACTTCATGTTTGAGCCACTCTTTGTACCCACCCTCGCCAATAATACGCAATAAAAAGCGCACTCCTCGGCGATGAAGCTTATCGGCTAGGACGGGAAGCTGCCCCACTCGCTTCTCAAAATTGGTGATACGACCGGCATAGGTCAGGCGCAGCACACTAGCAGGATCTCTATTAAACCGGTCCAGCTTGACTGGGCACTCTACCGGGCACGATCTAACCACAACATCGTGTTCCCGATGTGGAAGCGCTTCTCTGATTGTTCTCCCGATGCGGCTGTTGACTGCTATGTACTTGGCAATGCCCTTCTCGTGTGCAATCGCCGGAACATAATATCCCGGGCCATCCCCGTGGAGTACGCAAATGATTTTGCTTTGCTCAGGTGTCCGTCCGATACCGCTGCACACCTTGTATACAGCATCTGAAAAATTGGGTATAAAAATAGCTGGAGCAAGACTGCTATATGCTCTCCGGTACCAAAAGCGCGAGAGAACACCGGCCTTTGGGCCTTCTGCACCGCCACTGCAAATTCTTCCAACGCCATCGGGCCAAGCTAGATCCAGCGGTGGATGCCAATTCGTGTTCCGATGAACTACGGCAGTAACTGGAATTCCCTTCGCAGCTAGATGACGCAGCATATACAGTGACCATATATTGGATCCGCCCAGAGTTATGCCAGTAGGAAAGCTAAAGACTATGTGCTTCATGAATTTAGTGCCAAGCTACATGTTCTGCACGATTTACTCGCTAGTCTTATAGACACCTGCAAGGGTTTTTCCGTGCGAAGAACGACCCCTCACCTCATTGATCTGTTCATGAACTGTTTCAAATCCATCGACCAGCGCATGAACGTCATCTACTCCAAAGGCGTGAGGCTCGGTTGGCGAAGCCTCCTCCTCTAGATGGACCACCAAGAGAAAACGCCCCCCCTTAGACAACACGCGTCGAACTTCTTTCACGACCTTCTCCGGATCATGAACGTGGTCGAGATTGTTGCGCGACAAGACCACATCGACAGATGCATCGGGAAGCGGTAAGGACTCCGCCCCACAGCCCAAGTATACCACTTTATCGGAAGACAGAAGAAGACCGCGATCTTTGAAGGGTATTGCCAAGGGTTCGACAGCTATTCCTATGCTTGCTTCACTCGCCTCGAGAAAGCCTACCAGACCCGGACCAATATCCATCACTCTCTTTCCCAAAAGGAATTCAGATGGGAGGGCCAGCTCCTCGTGAACTCGAAAAACCTGAGCCCGGGCTTCCATCCATCTTAAATCCTGATAACTCCAGGGCTTTCGAGCCTCCCACTCCTCCCAGGCGCCTGCCCGCTTCAGCACACTAACCGCATCTGCTCCTTCATTGTGCATATCCCACAACTCCCCATCTAATAGCCTTTTGTTCCATATGTCCGTCCAAAAATGAAGCTCAGCCTTCAGCTTGTAATGCTCAGCCTGGCGACTTTTCTTCACCACGTAATCCGGATCGGCAAGGGAGAGCAACCGATCCCGCATTCTTAACTTTCCACGTATATTCACTACAGTTCCTTTCTACTGTTTTCTTCCGCACTTTGTTAATGCATGGGTAAACGCGAACGCGAAACCCAAGCCCAGCAGGCTGATCCCCAAAAAGATGATCGAGTTTTTTATTCCGTCAGTCATACAAGTCGTTTCCAGAATATAATGAGAAATTTCTACCCACGAAATACATGAATTTTCACGAATGCCGTCCGTCCATTTGCGGTTCGCCCCCCGCGTCTCACGGAGACGCCTCTACAACGCTGAAACAGAAGGCGACCGTTGTAGGGCCGCTCCGCGAGCGGCATTGCGTCTCACGGAGACGCCTCTACAATCCATTAGCCCAACAACCCAAAAACTAAGCAACCCAACAACCACTACCCTTCCCTCGCATCAACCGCCATAGAAGAGCCAACATTCGGGTTTCCTGCCGGATCCTCGGACAGATTTTCAACGCGTACGTGATCGCGGCAACCCCCTCGGCTCGATTCAGGCGGCGATGATACACCGCTCGGACGAGCCGATCGGCGTACTGGTAGTCGATAATTCCCGCCAACTCGCTTCCCAATTCCAAGTTGGCAGGGGCCGCGTTCAAGAAACTGCGCTTGACCCGATGCTCCTCGATCAAGCCCCGCCTAAGAGGAAACTGCTGCGTGGCCTGTGCTTCGTGACGTCGATGGGAAACGCCCACGCCAGAAGCAAAGCCCACACTACCGCTCACCGCAAGTTTGAGCCACATATCCATATCCAGTGTAAACGGCAGCGAGGCGTCGTAGCCCCCGCAGGCAAGGACGGCCTCCCGTCGGGTAACCACTCCCGGGCAGCACACCCAGTTCACTGCGGCCGGCAGGTAGCGCATAAGAAATTCTCTTCCGCTCACCTCTCCCGCAGACCAATCCACAGTGAATGGCGAGTAATCGAGGACCCTCCCCTCGTCATCAATGCAGTCCGCGTTGGAGAAGGCAAACACTATCTGTAGAGCACCTTCCATCATTCGAACCTTGGACGCCAGATGGTCCGGGTGCATCACATCGTCTTGGTGGAACAGGGTGACCAGGGGCGCGCTCGCCTCCTTGACACAGCGATTCCAGTTTCCGCCAAGGCCTAGTCGGCGTTCGTTGCGAATCAGGCGGATTCGGGGATCGTGAATGGACTCCACCACCCCAACCCCGCCGTCGGTTGAGGCGTCGTCGCACACCACCAGCTCCCACGCTTCCATGGTTTGACTGCAGATGCTTTCCAATGCCTGCCGAACATGTCTCTCACCGTTGTAGAGAGGAAGACCTATTGTTATTCGCGGACCGGACATAACACGTTTTTTAGAAGACGGGAATTCCCACTGTTTGCACGAATCTCCACCAGGACCGCCCACCACCATGCGGGAATGCGCTTCGCTCGGCGAGTTCTCTAGATCAAAAGGACGTTAAGTTCCACCCAATGAACACATGCACAAGTATTCGTTGGTCTATTACGATCCTGCACCCTCCCCATCACACCCCATTCGAGTCGATCTGCGGTTTCTCCTCCCTAGCGCGTCAAGCCGCGCTCCCCAAAACGGCGTCCCTCCTACGCTAAAGCTCCGGCGGGCATGCAAGCCGCCGCACTACACATTTGCGTCTATTTGCGGCTCTCTCTCCCCCGCGTCTCACAGAAACGCCACGACAACACCTCCACAACAGCAATTGACCATTGCTCCCCTTCCTCCCCTTTTCATGGCTCCCCCCCCAACTACGCACCCACCCGACAACCCACCAACCAGCACCCACTCCCCCCAGCCACTTCGACAAGGTGCCGCTCCAGGCGATCTACCGCTTTTGACCAATCCCAGTGTTCGCGGACCCATGCCGGACCTTCGCGGCGCACGCGGGGCCCTAGCTCTTTGTCGGCGAGTGCTTTTCGCAGCGCTCCGGCGATGCTTTCCGGGCAAGCGTCATCGGCCAACCAACCCAAATGCCCATGAGGGACCGTCTCCCGTATACCTCCCTCGGCTACGCCCACCACCGGGGTTCCGCAGGCAAGCGCCTCGAGCGGGGCGAATCCGAATGGCTCCAGGCGGGACGTATACACCAGTAGGCGTGCCTGCTGGAGAAGTCCGATCAGCTCCTCGTCGGAAATCCCGCTATGGACAGTTAAGCGCACCCCGAGATCACGCGCCATGCCTTCCATGGCCAGGCGCACACCCGGATTCACCACGTTTGCCACCCAGACCAGCTCCGGTCGCTCCGGCTCAGGAATTTGGGCCAATCCCCCGATCGCGCGGTCAACGCCCTTGGTCTGGAGGAAAGCCCCGAGGCCCAGCACAAACGGCAGACGCTCCGAAGAGCCGGGAGAAAAGGCCTGGGCGTCCACCCCCAAGTAGCAAACCCGGCTTTCCAGTCCGTAGGCGCGCAGCACACTTTCCCGGCTGTAATGGGAATTGACAAGGAGCCGCTTGAAGGCTGCGGCGTTGCGTCGCTCGTCGCGGACCTGCTCCCGGTTCGCCTGATTCCGGATCAAATCGGATACAAACCACGTCATATAGCCAGGAGACCACCACCGTCCGCGCTGGGGGCGGGCGATTGCAGCCATGGGGTGAATGGGCCGCGCCTCATACAGCTCGCGGAACGGCTCCTGCAGATAGAGCAGCGAGGGGACAGGAGTGAATCGGGCCAAAGGAGAGGCGCACACGAACGGCGAGGAGTTGGCAAAAACAACATCGAACGACTGTTGGTTCAACTCCCGGGCCACCTCTTGGCAATGGGCCTCCATCGCAGCCCACATGGCCTTGACGTTAGCGCGATGGGCGATTGCTTGGGCGATGGCACGCTTAGATGTAGCGGCCGGTTTCCAGCGCAGGGGAAGCACATGAACGGGGCCAAAGGACTCCAGGCCCAGATAGGACTCGTCCGCCGTTTCGGGGCACCATATTCCGAGCGAATGCCCCCGCTCGACCAGCCCCCGGCAATGCTCAAACAAAGCCCGCTTGCCGCCCCCGCTGGGCAAATTATGCCAAATTGCAATACGCATAGTGCAGCTACTCGGCGACCTGGAACGCGTACAGATTAACCGATCCGGACGACTCGAACCGAAGCTTAACCACCTTGCCTTGATGCTGGCTCAACGAGGTGGACCCATTCCACCGCACGGGAAGCTCCACCCCATCCTGGCTGAGGGGTTCCGCCTCGTCGCTGCCCAGGCCAGGGATTTCGA
>CBFGVE010000195.1:0-5479 GCA_965651915.1 uncultured bacterium | reverse complement strand
CATGCGCGTACCATGAGCGCAGGGCGCGTAGGTTGCCGACGTAGGCGAGGTTGTTGCGAAGCAGACGGTCAATATTGGCGTAGGTGCCAAGATCGTAGGGGCGGTTGCTGCCGCGGGGAAGCGCGGTCCCCTCGAGAATCAGGCGGCCCTCCTCGAAGCAGTCTTTTCGGAGGATGGCGCCGGCGGGGAGGATGCAGCCATAGCCGACGCGGCAGGGGCCGACGACCCCGCCCTGCCCGCCCAGAAAGATCGGCGGCTGATCCAGGAGCACGCCGCGCGGCACATCGCCGAAGAGCGAGGCGGTGGCCTTGTCCTGCGAGGGGGTGAAGTTGAAGTGGATGAAGGAGGAGCCGACTTCGCTGTGGTTTTTGCGGCTGGTGCCGCCAGCCATGAGGCAGTCGCAGAAGTTGATCAGGCTGCCAAGGGTGACGTAGGGGAGAAGTATGGTCTGCTTGAGGCCAACGGTATGGGCACCGGAAGACTCTTCTTCGAGCAGGGTTCCGGGACGGATGTGGGCGCCGCTGCCCATGGAAGAGCGGTCGAGGAATACCGCGCCGCTGAAGTAGCCGCCCTTCAGCTCGACCGCGCTTCCGAGGGCGCAGTCCTCGACCGTCGCGGGGGCTTCCTCGCCGATCGCGCAGCCTGGCCCAATGGAGAGGTTTGCTCCGCGCAACCGGGTTCCGGGATGGAGCGTGACGCCGGACGCGATGCGGTCGGGCTGAACGTCGCCGGCAATCTGCACCGCGTGGGGATCGGGCATGCACACGCCCTGGTCGAGCAGGTGGCGGACAATGGGCGGAAGGGACGGGGAGGCGCTGGGCATGGGAAGGCTCCTGCGGGTCTGCTATTTGAGAAGAACGCCGATGACCACGCCGTAGGTGATGAAGCCGAGATAGGCGATGGCGGCGGGGAGCGTGGTTTTAAAAAGCACGAAGTCGATGGTGACGCGGCCGCGGGTCATGACGAGGACGACGACGGCGACGAGAATCATGACGAGGGCCCAGAGTATTTTTCTGCTCATGACGATTCCTTTGATGTGATGGCCAGAAGAAGCAACAGGCCGCCATGCTAGCATGGCGAGGCGAAAGGACAAGGCGGCAAACTAGCACCTAAAGCCATCCTTCTGGCGGCGGATCTCGGCGAAAACCGCTTCGGGGGGGTGCCCGGCGAGTCCGAGACCGGCGGCGAAGGCAGGATCGGCGGCGCGAAGGAAAGGGTTGAGCGCTATTTCCTCGGCCATGGTCACGGGCACCGAGGGCTCGCCGCGCGCGCGCAGGGCCTGTACCCGCAGGAGACGCTCGTGAAGGGCCTGGTTGCCGGGTTCGAGGGATAGCGCGAAACGGACATTGTCCAGGGTGTATTCATGGCCGCAGTAGACGCGTGTTTCGCCGGGAAGCGCCATGAGCCGCTGCAGCGATCGCCACATCTGGCTGGGCGTCCCCTCGAAGAGACGTCCGCAGCCGCCGACAAACAGGGTGTCGCCCGAGAACAGCGCCGAGGCGGCAGGCAGTCAGTAGGAGAGATCGTGGCTGCCGTGGCCCGGGGTGGCGAGTACGCGGATTCCGCCCGCCAGAGGGATTTCGGCGCCACCCCCGACCCGCCGGTCGATGCCGGGAATGCGGTCATCATCGGGACCCCAAACCGTGCAGCCGCTCCGGCTCCTGAGCGCTTCAACACCGGCGATGTGGTCGCCATGATGGTGGGTGCAGAGAATGGCGGACAGCGGGAGGCCCAGTGATTCGAGGAGCCGGGCGACAGGTTCCGAGTCGCCGGGATCAACCACCACCGCGCCACCCGCGCCGTCGGCCAGAATATAGGCGTAGTTGTCGTCGAGCAGCGGGATGACGATGGGGGCGGGAGCGTCGGAGTGCATAGAGGAATCAGGCGAGTAGCTTAACCACCACGTAGAGGAGGACGGCCACCCACACGAGCATGAAAATCGCTTTGTTGCGGATGATTTTCTTATCCTGTCGCGGCCCGCCCGTGGCGCCACCCGCGATGTCCATGGTGGACAGATAGCGGGCCAGGCGGTTGTCGCCGGCTCGGGGATTGCGGAGACGGTCGCGGGCCAGTTCGGGGAATACTTCCTCATCGGCCGGGGGCGGAGCCTTCGGGACCACTGGCGCGGCGGGGGTCTTTCCCCTCAGCGAGGCGGGCTCGGACGGCGGAAACCGGGAAGGCTGCGGAGACTCTTCGGCCTGGGTCGCGCCTGGGCGGGGCGAAGGACGCTCCGGCCTGGGAGCGGGGGCGGCTGCGCGGCGGGGAGGCGCCTCGGGGTTTTTTACCGCGCGGGACAAGGACTGGATGTCGCCCTGAACGCGGGAGAATTCCCGCTCCAGCTCCTCCAGGCGGGCATCGAGTAGTGTGCGCTTCTTCTTAGCCACGGCAGCAGATATCCTCGGGGGCTGGAAAATGAAGGCTATCGGTGCCAAGCCGAGCCCTAGATGATTCCCATGTTCATAAGGTAGAAAAAGAGGGCCAGCAGCACCGCGATGATGATCAGCGGCAGCGAAAAGGCGAGGCCGATCTTGATCCAGTCGGCGAAGCCCTTTTCCTCGCCGTGCAGGTGGCGGCTCTCCTCGAAAATGACCGGCTGGCGGTCGGAGCGGCCCGCCGAGGAATCGGCGTTGGACAGCATGTCGATACGAGCCATGGTCTTGTTGTACTCGGTCCGGGCCTCGTCGATGACCGCGAGCGCCCGGGTGAGGTTCTCGCGGAACGAGGCCTCTTCCCAGGACTCCTCGTTGAGCCCGTGGACTTCTTCGAGCCGGATCTTGAACTGCTTGCGGGCCTCGCCCAGCAGGCCGGCCTTCTGCTCGGCCCGCAACTGCTCCTTTTCGAGAACGACCAGGCTCTGGCCGAGGTGTTCGAGCATCTCGCGCTTGCCGCGCTCGAAGTCGGACTGGCGGCGGCGCAGGTCTTCGAGGTCGCTCTTCTTCTTTTCGAGGTCCTGCTGGCGCTGGCGCAATTTTTCCAGCTCCTTCATGGCGGTGGCAACCTGGTCGTCGACCTTCTCGCGGTGGCGGGCCATCGTGGTGAGATTGAGGTCGGACACACCCCGCAGGGGGATATCGCTGGAAGCGCCGGGCTCGCTGAGCGGGGGGGCCTTTTCCCCGCCGGGGCCCATCCTGATCTCGGGAGCGGCGGAACGGCGGCGGACATCCAGGTCGTCGTCGTAAAAGTCGGTCATGGCGGAGTCCTTCTCAGTGGGTTCAGGGGCGAGGTATGATGAGGTTCTGGCCGGGACGCATGCTCTGGGGGTTGGGCAGGGTGCCCCGGTTCGCGTCGTAGATGTCCCGCCAGCGGCCGCTGTCCCGGTACATCTTCTGGGCAATGCTGGAAAGGGTGTCTCCGGGCTGCACGGTATAGCTTTCAATCCGGCCCGAAGCCGAATCGCCTGCGGCCGGCGGCGAGGTCCGAACCGGGCCCTGCGATACCATCGGCCCCGCAGCAGGGACGGGCGAGGCAGAGCTCTCCCGCAGCGCCTTCAATTCGGCCTGGAGTTCCTGGATGCGGCGGCGAAGCAGCCGGGACTCGTTGCGGAGGGACTGGATCTCGGCGATGGCCCCGCTCGGCTGGTGGGGAAGGCTCGCTGCGTAGGAGATCTTGGCTTTTTCGATGAGCTTCTCGACGATGTCACGCTTCTCGGCGTCGGGGCGCTTTTCGAGGTACATCTGGTAGTGGTAGATCGCCCGGACGTAGTCCTCGCGGTTGCCGTCGTAGAGCAGGCCCAGTTCGAGGTGGGGGCGGGCCATCTGGGGCTTGCGCTCCACCGCCTGGTGGAAGAGGTCGATGGCGGCGTTTACGTCGTTGCTGCGCTTCTTCACCAGAGCGCGGCGGACGAGAGGATCCTGCTCTTCGCGGCGATCCTGATGGGCCACATCGGCGCAGCCCGCGAGCACGACGAAGGCGATGAAAAGTGCCGTTTTCCTGAGGATGCTATGATGGCGGGGGAGCGTCATGGGCCATTTATACCACGCGCCTCGAATCTTTCATCAGGAAAAACAAAAATTCATGTCCGGTGGAGTCCCCGGTACCACAGGGTCTTCTTTAGAACGTTGAAGACGAGGAGCGGGGCAAGCGCGGCGAGAAGGGCAATGCGGGCCACGCGGCCTCGCGGGGGCTTGCGGTTGAGCCCCTGCTTGACCGCGATACCCAGCAGATAGTGCAGGTCGTAGCGATGGTTGTGAACCACGTCGAGCGGCAAGTAGGCGAGTTCGTGGAGGGTGGCGATTCGGTTCTTCAGCTCGATGTCCTCGCCGGCCGGCGCCTTGAACCGCTCGTCGAACAGTCCAGCCTCCAGCAGCGCCGATTTGCGGTACATCATGTTGCTGGTAAAGCCGATGGGGAAATCTGTGCCGATGCGGGGCGCCCCCGACTGGATTCCAAGCACCCGGTCCTTCCAGCGTTCGAGCCGCGATACCCAGTTGTCCTCGCGGGCTACCAGCCCCCCCCCTACCCCGGCGACCTGGGGATGCCGGGAAAGAAAGTCCAGGAAAGAGGAAAGCAGGCCCGGGGGGACCAGGCAGTCGTCGTCGGTAAAATAGACGCAGTCGCCCCGGGCCTCGCGCACCCCCAGGTTGCGGGCCGCCGCCGGGCCGCCGTTGACCGGGGTCCGCACAGGCCGCAGCGTGGGGTGCTCCGCCGCCAGCCGGGCGAGCAAGTCGCCCGTTCCGTCGGTGGAACAGTCGTCGACCACCAGCACCTCGAGGCGGTCCACCGGCAAATCGGAGGCGTAGAGCGCCCCCACGGTGTCCGGAAGCGTATCCGCGCGATTGAACGTGGGCACCACGACCGACAGCTCGGGAACAGGATTCATGCTCCCCCTACGCTAAGCATATGATCAACGATGATCCGCGAAGGGCTCACGGCGGGGGGGGGCTCCCGGCGGCGGAAGGAAGGGATACGCCCGAGAAACTCGGTGACTTTCGCTGCGTCCAGCCCGGCGAGAAAGGCCGTCTGGCCAATGCCCTCCATGCGCTCGGTCACCTCGCGCAGCACCAGGCAGGGCTTGTCCATCAGATAGGTCTCCTCCTGGAGCGATCCGCCGTCGGTGGCCACGAACTCGCTGCCCTGGACCAAGTGGACGAAGTTGGGGTAGTCCTGGAAGCCCAGGATGTGAACATTTGGATTAGAGGTTAGTTCCGGCATGAAGCCCGCCTGCTCGATGCGATAACGGGTCTTGTCGGCCATCACGAAGACGAGCAGCCGGTCGCGCGAGAGCAGACGGATGATGCCCATCATGGTGCGCAGCCTGCGGTTGACGAAGATCGTTTCCTTACGGTGAACCATGAGTACTGCGTAGGGACGGTCGGGGATGCCAACCTGCCGGGGAGTGGACAGCGCATGAGCCAGCGTTTCGCAGTTGGTGTTGACGACCGTGTCGATGATCTCGCCCCTGACGCATGCCCGGCGAAGATTGCCGGCTGCCCAGGAGCCATGGGGGTAGAGATAGTCCGAAAAGCGGTCGGCGATGCGG
>CBFGVE010000194.1:0-5488 GCA_965651915.1 uncultured bacterium | reverse complement strand
CGGCAATTAGTTGCCGAAGCCCTTTTCCTTGAGGTAGCTGACGACGGCGCCAACCGTATTCAGCTTCTCGGCGTCTTCGTCGGGAATTTCGGCACCGAATTCCTCTTCGAAGGCCATGACGAGTTCGACGGTGTCGAGCGAGTCGGCACCGAGGTCCTCGATGAAGGAGGCTTCGGTGGTGACCTGCTCCGCGTTCACGCCGAGCTGCTCAACGATGATATCTTTGACTTTGTCTTCGAGGGCCATGTTCTTTTCTCCTTGGGTTTACGACTTCTACACTATGCGGTGACCATGCCGCCGCAAATGGTCAGGACCTGGCCGGTCACGTATGCGGCGTCATCACTGGCCAGGAAATGGATTACGTTGGCAACGTCCTCGGGCTGTCCGAAGCGGGCCAGGGGAATGTTCTTGAGCATGCTCTGGCGTACCTCGTCAGGCAGCTTCTCGGTCATCTTGGTTTCTATGAAGCCGGGGGCGACGGCGTTGGCCCGCACGTTGCGGCTGGCCAGTTCCTTGGCGACCGACTTGGTGACGGCGATCACGCCGGCCTTGGAGGCGGCGTAGTTGATCTGGCCGGGGTTTCCGATGAGGCCGATGATGGAGGCGACATTGACCATCGCCCCGCTGCGCTGCTTCATCATGATCTTGCCCACCGCGCGGGTGAACAGGAAGGTGCCCTTGAGATTGATGTCGAGCACCTGATCCCAGTCCTCGTCGGTCATGCGGATCAGCAGGGTGTCGCGGGTAATGCCCGCGTTGTTCACCAGCACGTCGATCCGGCCGAAGTCCTTGTGGATCTGGGCGACCGCGCCGTTGACCGCGCTGGAATCCTGAACGTCAACGGAATAGCACTCCACCCGGCGACCGAGAGCGCGGGCCTTGGTGGCAGTCTCCTCAAGCCACTCGGCCTTCACGTCGCACAGGGCGAGATCGTGTCCGGAGGCGGCAAACTTCAGGGCCGTGGCCTGGCCAATGCCGCGGGCGGCGCCGGTGATGAGAGCGAGTTTTGGGGTGTCAGACATGGTTTCCTGGGATTTAGAGGGTTTCCACCGTGCTTTTCAAGCTCGAAGGGTCCTGTATGTTAAGAAGCGCGGCCTGCTTGTCAATACGCTTAATCAGGCCGGACAGCACCCGGCCCGGGCCGCACTCGATATAGCGGCCGACCCCCTGTCCCTGGAGGTAGGCGATGGATTCGACCCACTGCACGGAATCGGTGATCTGGCGGACCATCAGTTGGCGGATGCTTTCGGGATTTTCGTGCGGTTTTCCGGTCACATTGGAGATGACGGGGATGCTGGGCTCGGCGAAGGGGACTTCCTGGAGGAACGCGGCAAAGCGTTCGGCGGCGGGCTTCATCAATCCGGAGTGGAAAGCGCCCGCGACGTTGAGCCGTATGGCGCGCTTGGCCCCCAGCTCCTTGGCGATACCCTCGGCCTTCTCAACCCCCTCGGCGGGGCCGGACAGAACGGTCTGCTCGGGCGAGTTGAGGTTGGCGATCTGAAGCCCGGTCTGGGCGCAGACCGATTCGAGCGCGGGACGTTCGAGACCGATGATGCTGATCATCGATCCGGACTGGGCCTGGCAGGCCTCCTGCATGAACCGCCCACGGGCTTCGAGGACCCGCAGGGCGTCGGCGCAGGTGACCACACCCGCAGCATACAAGGCGCACCACTCGCCGGAGCTGAGACCCGCCACCGCGGAGATCTCCATTTGGGGCTTAGCGCTCAACAGGGCGGCGTGGGCGGCAGCGCTCACCACAAAAATGGCCGGCTGGGCGCGGTCGGACCGGGTCAGCTCCTCCTCGGGTCCGTTGAAGCAGACCTCGGCAAGATCGTAGCCGAGCACCAGACGGGCTTCGTCGAACAGATCCCGGCATTCGGAAAAGCTTTCGTAGAGTTCGCGGCCCATGCCGAGGGCCTGGGCGCCCTGGCCGGGGAATACAATGGCGGTTTTCATCGTGGGTTCTCCGTTGAACGTGGTGGACGATGTCGGGATGAGAGCGGGGATGGGGCTAGAGCCATTCAACCAGCGAGGCGCCCCAGGTGAAGCCGGCACCAAAGACAACCAGCAGTACCTTGTCGCCCGGCTTCACGCGGCCTTGGGCCTGCGCCTCGTGGAGGGCGAGGATCACCGAGGCGGCCGAGGTGTTGCCGTATTTTTCAAGATTAATGAAGAAGTGGTCCAGCGAGGCGTCGAGTGCTTTGGCGATGGCCTGGACGATGCGCTGGTTCGCCTGATGGGGAATGATCACCGCCACGTCCCCGATGTCCAGGCGGCAGTGCTCGAGGACTGCGCGGGCCGACCGGGCCATGTTGGTGACCGCATGCTTGAAGACGTCGCGGCCTTCCATTTTGAGATAGTGCAGGCGTTGCTCGACCGTCTCGGCGGTGGGTGGATTCAGACTGCCGCCAGCCGGGATGCGCAGCAGCTCGCCCAGGCTGCCGTCGGAGCCAAACACCGAACCGAGTATTCCCTTGCCGGCCAGCGCCGGACCCAGCAGGGCCGCGCCCGCTCCATCGCCGAAAAGCACGCACGGCGAACGGTCCTTCCAGTCGACCACGCAGCTCAACTTCTCGGAACCGATCACCAGCGCGTACTCCACCGCGCCGTTAGCGATATATTGGCGTGCAGTCTCCATCGCGTAGAGGAAACCCGAGCAAGCGGCGGAGAGATCGAAGCAGAAGGCCTTGGTCGCGCCGATGGCGTTCTGGACCAGGCACGCGGTGCTGGGGAATATCATATCCGGCGTGCTAGTGGCCACGATGATCAGGCCAATTTGGGCGGGCGACACCCCGGCGGTTTCCAACGCCTGGCAGGCGGCGCGCGCCCCCATGGTCGAGGCGGTTTCTCCGGGGCCGGCAATGCGGCGTTCGCGAATGCCGGTGCGGGAATGGATCCACTCGTCGGTGGTGTCCACAAACTTCTCCAGATCCGCGTTGCTCATCACCCGCTCGGGCAGGGCGGCACCGGTGGAAATCACGCCCACCGAACGGGGACAGGAGGGCTGACTCGAAGCGCTCATGCGTTGAGATGCGTCTCCTGGAGACGGCCGCGAATACGGCCATTCACGTCGTGGGCGATCGCCTCGGCAGCCACCCGGATGCCGTTTTTAACCGCGATGGCCGAGGAAGAACCGTGGCCAATAATGCAGATTCCGTTCACGCCGAGCAGGGGGGCGCCGCCGTAGGTGGCCGGATCGGCCTTGTTCTTAAGGGCCTTGAGACCGCCGCGCAACAGAAGCGCGCCGAGCATGCGGATGGGATTGCGGGTGAATTCCGTCTTGAGCCAGCGGCCCATGGCTCGGGCGACCGCCTCGGAGGTCTTGAGCACGACATTGCCCACGAATCCGTCGCATACCGCGACACTGACCCGGCCCTCGAACAAATCACGGCTCTCCACGTTGCCAATAAAGTTGAGGCCCGAGGCTTCGAGAATACGGAAGGCCTCCTTGGTGGACTGGTTGCCCTTCACATCCTCCTCGCCGATGCTCAGCAGGCCGACCGAGGGGTTCTGCACGCCGAGGATCTCCCGGGCGTATACCGAACCCATGACCGCGAACTGGGCAAACATCTGGGGGGTGCAGTCGGGATTGGCCCCGGCGTCGAGCAGCACGAAGGGATCGGCCTGGGTAGGGATCACCGTGGCGATCGCCGGGCGCTCGACCCCCTCCAGGGTGCGCAGCTTGAGGGTGGTCGCGGCCACGGCCGCACCGGTGTTGCCGGCCGAGAAAACGGCCTGGGCCTCGCCCTGCTTGACCAGGTCGATGGACAGGCCGATCGACGAACGCTTTTTCTTGCGAATGGCGACGGCAGGCGACTCGTCCATGCCGACTACTTCATCGGCATGGAGGATCTGGATGCTGTCGGGAGTGGGCCCGTGCTTGACCAGCTCGGCGCGAATGGCCGTCTCGTCGCCGACGAGGATCAGCCGCTCGACTTGGGAATAGGCTCGGGCTGCTGCGACGGCGCCTTCGACCACGACCGCTGGCGCATAGTCGCCGCCCATGGCATCGACTGCGATGCGCATGGCCTAGTCTTCGGTCTTAACCGGCAGAACCTGGCGGCCGCGGTACATGCCTGTATCCGGGCAGACGCGGTGGGACAGGTGCTCGCCCCCGCCCTGCTTGTCGATGGACAGGCCGGGCAAAGGCCGACGGTGGGCGTCCGAGCGCTGGCGCATCTTGATCTTGCTTCTGGGCTTTCTTCTCTTTGGAACGGCCATGATACTCTCCTGAAATGCCTGTGGGTGGGAACTGTTGCCTAAAACTAGCTACCTGGGTTCTCCAAGCTGAATTTATCCAGCCCGGACCACCGCAGGTCTTCCTTCGTTCCATCGGAGAAGGAAAATCCTTTGCTCAGGTCGCGTCCGCACACGCGGCAGCATCCATGTTCATCCGGTTCGCCCCGTGGATAAAGCGGAATCATCAGCGCCAGGGTCTCGCGGATGTCGTCGGTGAGGTCCACCACATCCTGCCCCGGGGCCAATGGGCAAGCGCGTAGAAAAGAGGAATCGGCCAGGGTTGTCGAGAAAAAATCCGCACAAAGTGAGCAGCGCAACTTGACCGGCACCGAGACGGTCCCCCGGACGATCAGCTCGCTGCCCACCACCTGGGCAAACAGGTCGTAGGCGGCGAAGCCGTCTTCGCGGCAGAGCGGATCGGTTTCAAGGTCAAGGATTTTCTCCCCCTCGACGCCCTGGTAGCGGCTGCCCTCTTCGGATATCTTTGGAACTTCGATGATCATGTCGTTTCCTGCGGGCCCTCCGGGAATCTTCGGCAAACTCCCCGATTCCCGGAACTGGCCCAGTCCCCTACCCTGCCTGCTGGTGGGCGGCCTTCAGGGCCTTGCGCTTCTGGTAGATGACCTGCTGGACAATCATGAGCACGTTCTGGGTCGTCCAGTAGAGGGCCAAGCCCGAGGCAAAGTGGTAGAGGAAAAACAGCATCATGACCGGCATGATGCGCATCATCATCTTCTGCATCTCCATCTGCTTAGGGTCGGCGGCGGCGGACACAGGCGTCACCTTCTGCTGGATGTACATGGTGACGGCCATGAGGAGGGGCAGGATGTTGAGCGAGTTCCCGATGAAGGGGAGGTCCGCGTCCCAACTGAGGAGGCGGTCTGGCCCGCTGAGGTCGTCGATCCAGAGGAACGAGGCGAAGCGCAGCTCGATCGCGCTGCGGAGCACGAAGAACAAGCCGATGAACACGGGAAGCTGCACCAGCATGGGCAGACAGCCGCCCAACGGGTTGATCTTGTTCACCTTGTAGAACTTCATCAGTTCTTCCTGGCGCTTCTGGGGATTGTCCTTGTACTTCTCGTTCAGCTCCTTCATCTGGGGAGCGAACTCCTGCATCCGCCGCATGCTCTCGGTGCCCCGGTGGGTGAGCGGCCAGAACAGAATACGCACAATCAGGGTGAGCAGGATGATGGACAAACCGTAGCTGTAGGGAGGCAGGCTCTGGAGGAAGTTGAGCGCGCTGAGCAGA
>CBFGVE010000193.1:0-5490 GCA_965651915.1 uncultured bacterium | reverse complement strand
AAACTGGTGGCGAGGCCGAGTCCTGAGCCCTTGCCCACCGGCTTGGTAGTGAAGAAAGGTTCGAAAAGATGGGTTCTCACGGTGTTGGACATGCCCGCTCCGGTATCGGACACGAGCAGAACACCGTATTCGCCGGGTGAGCACTCCTCCAGATCGCGCAATCGCTGGCTGGGCAGGTCCAGAGTGGTGGTTTCCAGCACCAGGCTGCCGCCGTCGGGCATTGCATCGCGCGCGTTTACCGTGAGGTTGACGATCACCCGTTCGAGCTGGCTGGGGTCTGCCACTACGGGAATGGCTTCGGGGAAGAGTCGCAGGGACAGGTTAATGTTTTCGCCGATGAGGCGATCGAGCATGGCATGCAGTCCTCCCACCACGGCGTTTAAATCCACCGTGCACACTTCTAGAACTTGCTTGCGGCTGAAGGCCAGTATTTGCCGCGTCAGTTCGGCCGCCCGCTCGGCGGCCGCATGGATTTCCTTCAGCGAGGAAAAGTGGGGGACGTCGGGTGGAAGCTCGCTCAGTACCAATTCGCTGGTACCAAGAATAACCGTCAGTACATTGTTGAAGTCGTGGGCCATACCGCCGGCGAGCTGTCCCAGTGCCTCCATTTTTTGGGACTGCATCAGGCGGGCCTCCAGCTCCTTCTGCACTTCCTCCATGGCGCGCTTTTCGTCGCGAATGCGCTTCTGTCCAACCGCCATCTCGATCGCTGCGCCGAGCCGGGCCAGGCGGTCCTTGAGCAGGTAGTCGGTAGCCCCCTGCTTAATGGCGGATACGGCGGCATCTTCGCCGATGGTGCCCGACACGATGATGAAGGGAATATCCAGATCGCGCTGCTGCAGCAGCGTCAGGGCGCGGGGCGCATTGAACTGGGGCATGTGGTAGTCGGCGAGGATGATATCCCAGGGATGGTCCAATTGCTTCAAGAAATCCTGCTCGCTCTCGACGCGCTCCCAGCAGGGGTCGTAGCCGGCCCGGTGTAGCTCGCGCAGGACCAGCTCGGCATCCGAGGCCCGGTCTTCCAGCATGAGCAGGCGCAGCGGCTTTGTCATCAGCGGCCTTCCCGTTCGGGCTTCAGATTGAGCGACAGCCAGTAGACGCCAACCTGTTGGACGGCGTGTTCGAATGCGTCGAAATTGACTGGCTTCACAATGTAGCTGTTGGCGCCGAGTCGATAGCTGCTGATGACATCCCGTTTCTCGGCCGACGAAGTAAGCACCACGACGGGAATGGTCCGGGTTCGCGCATCCTGCCGGATGATTTCGAGCACCTCCAGCCCCCCGACCTTGGGGAGCTTCAGGTCGAGCAGGACGACCCGGGGTGGCTGCTCCGCCCCGCGCCCCGCATATTCGCCCTGGCCCATCAGGAAATTGAGGGCCTCGGCCCCGTCGCGCACAGTGTGGATGCGGTCGAGAACGAGCACTTTGCGGAGCGACCGCAGGATCAATTCCAGATCCATGGGATTGTCTTCCACCAGCAGCAAGTCGATGGTGCTGTGAGCGCTCATTTCGTGTTTGCCTCCTCCACCGTGAAAAAGAAGGTCGCGCCGCGGCCCTCATCGGCTTCTGCCCAGACGCGGCCCCCATGGCGGTGCACGATGCGCTGGACAATCGCCAGCCCCACTCCGGTTCCCTCGTAATCCTCCGCCCGGTGCAGGCGTTGAAATACGCCGAATAGTTTGTCCGCATAGCGCACGTCGAAGCCCACTCCGTTATCCTGTACAAAGTATACGTCCGGCGAGCCGGCCTGCTGGATGGCCCCGACTTCGATCAAGGCTTTTTCCCGTGACCGCGTATACTTCAGCGCGTTGCCGAGCAGGTTGATCCACACCTGTTTGAGGAGGGCGGGGTCGGCGGGGCAGGCGGGCAGGTCGCCCAGGCGCAGCGCCACCTCGCGGCCATTTCTCTCTTCGCGGGATTCCTCCCAGGCCTGGCGGACGAGCGCCGCGACGTCTACGGGCTGCTTCATCAGGGCCTGGCGGCTCAAACGGGAAAACGCCAGCAGATCGTCGATCAGCTCCGCCATCTGCTGCGCGTTATAGCGGATGGTCGCAAGATGCTTCTGGCATTCGGCCGGAAGCTGGTGCGCGTAGTCCTCGATCACCGCCTTTGAGAACCCGTCGATGGCGCGCAGGGGAGCGCGCAAGTCATGGGAAATGGAGTAGGCGAACGATTCGAGTTCCTCGTTGGCCGTCTGCAGGGCCTGTTCGGAACGCTTGCGCTCCGTGACGTCGCGTATGGCGCTCATCGCCAGCATGCCCTGCTCGGTTTTCAGGGGGCTGAGGCTGATTTCCACCGGGAACTCCGTCCCGTCCTTGCGCCTTCCGTACAGTTCCAGGCCCGCTCCCATGGCGCGGGTGCGTGGCTGGGCGATGTAGTTCGCGCGGTGTCCAATGTGTGATTTCCGGTAGCGCTCGGGCAGAAGAAATTCCACGGTCTCGCCCACCAGTTCTTTGCGGAGATAGCCGAACAGGGCTTCCGCCTGCGCATTGACCAGCACGATGCGGCCCGCCTGGTTCGCCATCACAATGGCGTCGGGCGTGGAGTCGAGCAGGTCCCGGTAGCGGGCCTCCAGAAGCTGGGCGACATGCAGGGCCTTCAGGTTGGTCACATCTTTGCAGGTCTGGAGGACCAGGACTTCTCCGCTCTGGGCGTTCTTCACCTGCTTGGACGAAACGTTCACGTAGACCAGCGTCCCATCTTTTCGTCGGTATTCGGATTCGTAGGTCGCAAGGTTCAAGCTGAGGGCTTGTTTGAGCAGCCGGCTTTCCTCTTCCATCCGGTCCTCGGGGATGATCAGCGTGTCGATGTTCCGTCCCGCCGCCTCCTCGCTTGAATAGCCAAAAATCGTCTCTGCCGCCTCGTTCCAGTAGTGCACCGTCCCGTCCGGGGAGAGGGCAATGATCGCATCGGGCGTTTGCTCCATCAGTTGCTGCACATAGGCGGAAGGGATCTTATTGGTCATGGCGCACCCCTGCTCGTGAAGCCATCAGCATCCAGGATAAATTAAGACTGGGGGTAATCCGGCATAATCGTTCGAAATCGACCGGCTTGACGATATAGCCGTCGGCCCCCAGCCGCGTGCACCGTTCAACGTCCCGGTGCTGCGCCGAGGCGGTAAGCACAACCACCGGTATGGCGCGTGTGCGTTCGTCGCCTTTGATGTGCCGAAGCACCTCGCGGCCATCCACCTTGGGAAGATTCAGGTCCAGCAGGATCACCCTGGGCCGGTGCAGCAGATCGTTCGAGCCCTGCGCTTTCGCCTCGTACAGATAGTCGAGGGCCTCCGCTCCATCCCGAACGACAACGATGCGATTGCCGAGCCGTGCTTTTTTGAAGGCCCGAAGAGTCAGCGCGACATCGCGCGCATCGTCCTCCACCATAAGAATGTCCACCACATCCTCGCTGCACCCCGGTTCGGTGGCTTCGCAGGAGGCAAACAGGCCGGACAGGGAGGTTTCCAGGGCCGAGGCCAGCCGGTCGATGCTGCTTAGGGAGGGATTGCGCGCACCGCGTTCAATATCGGCCACATAGGTTCGGTGGAGGCCTGCACGGTCGGCCAGCTCCTCCTGGGAAAGGCCCAGCCGGTGGCGGTTGGTCCGGACGAGCGAACCGAAAAACTTGAGTTGTGTGGCGGAGGTGCGCATCACGATGGCTTTCCCAATAGATGGCTACCACTGCGGTGCGGCGCTGACAACAGACTATGAGTGACAAAGGGGAGCCGGCTGCGGGACCGAGGCCCTGTGCCTCGCCCCTCGGCCGGGGTGGTCGGCGAGACGAAGGGCTTTGGATCTGTACGGCGCTCATTCACACGCAAGATGCTTCGGCAATGGCGGGGAACCCTGCCGGAACACTACACGGCGATCAGGCCTTTATCAACTAATCCACCCGATGGAATTTCGCGGGTCTCGCCTGGCGTTGCCGGGACGCTGATGCATTTCGGGGGCCTTGCTGGAGAGAGAGGTGGGGGCGAAAGGCTCGGGCTAGAGCCAGCGCTTGCGGCGCATGTAGACGAGGAGAGCGGCCGAGATCAGGATGGTGAGCGTCCAGAACATCGGGTAGCCGTAGGCCCAGTAGAGCTCGGGCATGTTGAAGGGGCCTGCCTCGCGGTCGAAGTTCATGCCGTAGACGCCGCAGAGGAAGGTCAGGGGCAGGAAGATGGCGGAGATGACAGTGAGGCGGTTGACCACCTTGTTGGTGCGGTGGCTGACCATGCCCATGTAGAGGTTCAGGGTCTCGTTGAGCACCTCGCGCTCGGTGGTGAGGTCGTCGCAGAGGCGGGACAGGGTTTCGGCCATGCGCTCGAGGAAGGGCTGGGTGCTCTCGCTGATGTAGGCGGAGCGTCGCGAGGCGAGTTCGTGCAGCAGCTCTCGGGAGGCCAGCATGGTTTTGCGGAACATGAGGATGTCCGTGGTTAGGTCGGCCACCTGCACGAAAATCTGGTCGTCCACCTCGCCGAAAAGGCGGAGCTGGATTTTCTCGACCGACTCCCCAATTTGCCGGAGGGTTTTGCGGTAGCTGTCCATGAGGTGGTCGGCGATCTCGTAAAGGAGGAAGCCGGGCGACTTGGCGAAGCTGAGGAAGTCTTTGCGGTAGGTGCGCCGCATCTGCCGGAGGAACTCGGTTTCCTGGCGGCGGTAGGTGAGAAGGTAGCGCTCGCCTACCACCACATCCACGTGGGCGGTTTCGAGTCGTCCGGATCCAAGCCGGGTTTCGGTCAGGGCGAAGTGGACGCACTCGTCGTAGACGTCGTGGCGCCCTTCCTGGTCGGGACCGAAGGCTTGGGCGAGGGCCTCCTCGGGGGCGCCGAGTTCGCGGAGCAGCGCGGTGGCTTCGTCCTTGCTGGCCTGGTCGGCGTCGATCCAGAGGTAGGCGCCGGTGGCGAGGGCGGTAGGGATTTCGGTGATGCCCAGATCCCGCTCGGTCTTTTTGTCGAAGTCGAAGCTAACGGTGGTGATCATCTGGCGGCCCTGTATGGAATGGAGTGCTAGGCGGAGTGCTTTTTCAGGTAGGCGATGATGTCGGCCGATTCGTAGAGCCACTCGACCGAGCCCCCGTCGTGCTCGATGCGCAGGCAGGGCACTTGGCCCTTGCCTCCCCCGGCGACCAGCTCCTCGCGGAAGGCGGGGTTCTGGCGGATGTCGCGCAGGTCGACCGCCAAGCCCCGCTCGGCGATGGTGGAGCGGACCCGAGCACAGTAAGG
The DNA here is from genome assembly GCA_965651915.1 of uncultured bacterium. GTDB lineage: Bacteria > Verrucomicrobiota > Kiritimatiellia > CBFGVE01 > CBFGVE01 > CBFGVE01. Next base: position 288 of record CBFGVE010000193.1, on the reverse strand, counting down.
GCAAGCCTCGAAGTGGTAGAGGGCGAAGCGGAGGGTGGCGGACATGGGGAATCTCCTCGTTGGGGAAGGGGCGTCAGACCAGGGCGGGCGCGGCGGCTAGGCGCCGCTCGCGCCGGGCGATGAACCGGGCGATGCGCTCCATGGCGATTTTGATTTCCTCGAGGTCGGTGGCGAAGGAGCAGCGGATGAATCCCTCGACGCCGTCGCCAAAGGCGGGGCCGGGGACGACCGCGACCTTCTCCTCTTCGAGCAGGCTCAGGGCGAACTGCTTGGAGGTCAGCCCGAAGT
>CBFGVE010000192.1:0-5497 GCA_965651915.1 uncultured bacterium | reverse complement strand
CGGACACCACTACGGGCCGTACCCACATCCGCGATACCATTGACATGAAGCGGAGCATGATCACGGTGCTCATCGCCCTGATCCCATGCATCCTTTTCGCTATTTTCAACGCGGGGCGCCAGTACAACGTGGTCAGCGGGATCGAAGCAGACACGGTCGCGCATTGGATACAGGGCCTAAAGATTGTCGTGCCGATCATTCTGGTGTCCTATCTGGTTGGAGGCCTGTGGGAGGTGCTCTTCGCGATCGTGCGCAAGCACGAGGTGAACGAGGGCTTTCTGATTACCGGCATGCTGTTTCCCCTAACCTTGCCCCCGACGATACCGCTCTGGCAGGTCGCGGTTGGCATAAGCTTCGGCGTCGTGATCGGCAAGGAAATTTTCGGTGGCACGGGCTTCAACGTGCTGAATCCCGCGCTCACCGCCCGCGCCTATCTGTTCTTCGCCCATGCGCAGCAGATGTCGGGCGAGGTCTGGACCAAGATCGCTCCAGGGGCCCAGGTGCCCGATACCTGGACGGCCGCCACGCCCCTTTCGGTGGCCGCCGAGGCCGGCCTGCGCCACGAACCCGTGGTGGAAAGCCTGCGCGAGGCCGGCTTCACCTGGACCCACATGTTCAGCGGGCTGGAAGGGGGAAGCCTGGGCGAGACTGCGGTTATTCCCATTCTGCTGGGGGCTGGACTGCTGCTGCTGACCGGGGTGGGCTCCTGGAGGATCATGCTGGCCTGCGTGATTGGCCTTTTCGTCGGCACGACCGCACTTAATTTCCTTCCCAGCGAGATCGGCGGGCAAGCCGTGAGCACCTTCACCGAGCTGCCCTTCCACTACCACCTAGTCATTGGCGGGTTTCTGTTCGGCGCGGTCTTCATGGCGACCGATCCGGTATCTGCCGCCGCGACCACCCGGGGCAAATGGATCTACGGAATTCTTATCGGGGTCGTCACCGCCCTGGTCCGGGTCACCAATCCCGGGTTCCCCGAGGGTGCCATGCTGGCCATTCTGTTTGGCAACGTCATGGCCCCGCTCATCGACCATTTCGTGGTCCAGGCCCAAGTGAAGAAGCGGACCGCTTACCTGAGGAAGTTTAGCTATGCAAAAGGGTGATTTGAAAACCATACGCTTCGCGGCGGTTGTCTGCGTGATCTGCAGCCTTGTATTGGCGTCCGTCAGTTCGGCCTTGCGCGAGCGCCAGGCCGAGAACCGGAAGCTGGACAAGCAGGTCAATATCCTCAAGGCATTTCGCCCGGCCATTGACCCCGAGGGAAAGCCACTGAGCGAGGAGGAGCAGGCGCGGCTCTTCGATCACGGGGGGATTTCCCGAGAGATGATCTCCGCCTACTTTACGAAGTATGTAAGCGAGATCCTTGTCGACCACGGCGGTCGGGTTGTCGAGGGGAAGACCTCGGCGGACTACGACCCCCGTGTGCTGGAGAATCCCAGTGTCGAGCCCAACATTCTTTATGTCTGGAAGGGGGCAGACGGGGCACCGGAGAAGTATGCGTTTCCCAGCCAGGGCAAGGGGCTCTGGTCGACTGTGCATGCCTACATCGGGCTGAAGGGCGACCTCGCCACCATCCAGGGGGTGACCTTCTTCGACCATGGTGAAACCCCGGGCCTGGGCGGCGAGTGTTCCACGCCCTGGTTTCAGGCTAACTTCCGTGGGCAACTTCTGTTCAAGGACGGTGAGCCCACGCCGTTTGAGGTGGTCAAAGGCCGTGCCGCCGACTACTACGGCAAAGACGATCCTCAGAGCCGGTATGCGGTGGATGGCATCAGCGGTGCCACGATCACCGGCAAGGGAATTCAGCGCTTCGTCCGCAACGACTTCAAGCGCTACAACGCCTATTTCAACACCATCCGATAAGCAGGTGCGCCATGGCCAAGACCCGTCAAATCGTGTTCGACCCCCTCTCCGACAACAACCCGATTACTGTGCAAATGCTGGGCATCTGCTCGGCGCTGGCGGTGACCGCCCAGCTCAAGACCTCGGTGGTGATGAGCGTGGCGGTGACCCTTGTGGTTGCCATGTCCAATCTTAGCATTTCCCTGCTTCGCAACATCATTCCAGGGAAGATCCGCATGATTGTCGAGATGGCGGTAATCGCCAGCCTGGTGATCGTGGTCGATCAGTTCCTCAAGGCCTACGCCTTCGACGTGAGCAAGCAGCTCAGCGTGTTCGTAGGGCTGATCATTACCAACTGTATTGTCATGGGCCGGGCCGAGGCCTTCGCCCTCCAGAACCCCCCACTGGAGTCCTTTCTCGACGGATTGGGCAATGGCCTTGGCTACAGCTTTGTTCTCATCATTGTAGGGTCGATTCGCGAGCTGCTGGGATCGGGTACGCTGTACGGGCAGCCGGTCTTGCCCGAGGCCTATCCTGGGAACGGGCTTCTGGTCATCGCCCCCGGTGCCTTCATCGTGATCGGCCTGCTCATTTGGGCCCAGCGCAGCATCACCAAGAAATTTGAAACCGCCTAATTCGCCGCGAGGATATTCGCCATGGAATACATCAATCTTTTCCTGCAGTCGGTTTTCGTCCAGAACATGATTCTGGCCTACTTCCTGGGCATGTGCTCCTTCCTCGCGTTGTCCAAGAAGGTCGATACCGCGATAGGCCTGGGGTTCGCCGTGGTGGTGGTGCTCGCGATCACCTGCCCGCTGAACAATATCATCTACGGACTGCTGCTCAAGGAGGGCGCCCTTGCCTGGACTGGCAGCGAGAAGCTGGCCTCGATGGATCTCTCCTTCCTGAACTTCATCTGCTTCATCGCGGTGATTGCCAGCGTGGTGCAGCTCATCGAGATGGTGCTCGACAAGTACTTCCCACCGCTCTACTCGTCCCTCGGCATTTTTCTTCCGCTTATCACGGTGAACTGCTCGATTATGGGCGGTTCGCTGTTCATGGTCGAGCGCGACTACAACACCGCCGAGTCGGCTGTGTTCGGGTTCGGCGCGGGAGCCGGCTTCCTGCTGGCAATAGCCACCCTGGCAGCCATCCGCAAGAAGCTGCGCTATTCGAATATTCCCGACGGACTCAAGGGGCTGGGCGCCGCATTCATTCTCACCGGCCTGATGGCCCTGGGCTTCCAGGCGTTTTCCAGCTTCCAGCTCGTCGCCCAGTAAGAGTTTCCGACCCGCAACGAAGGACCGCATTATGGACATCGCATTCGTAGCAATGAGCGTGGCCGTGTTTACCGGAGTGATCGTGCTCCTGGTGATCGGCCTCATGGTCGCCTCCCAGAAGCTGATGCCGGCCGGCGAGGTGACCATTGATATCAACGACGGCCACAAGAAGCTCAAGGTGAAGCCGGGCACGTCGCTGCTGTCCTCCCTGGCCAGCGAGTCGATCTTCCTGCCCTCCGCCTGCGGCGGCGGCGGCACCTGCGCCATGTGCAAGTGCCAGGTCCTCGAGGGTGGCGGAAGCCTCCTTCCCACCGAGGCGGGCTACATCTCCAAGCCCCAGGCCAAGGAGGGCCTGCGCCTGGGCTGCCAGGTCAAGGTCAAGCAGGACATGAAGATCCGGGTGCCCGAGGAAGTCCTCGAAATCAAAAAGGTCCAGGCCACGGTCGAGTCCAACGACAACGTGGCCACCTTCATCAAGGAGCTGGTGCTCCGCCTTCCCGAGGGCTTCGAGCTGAACCACAAGGCGGGCGGCTACATCCAGATCGACATCCCGCCCTACGACATCAGCTTTAAATCCTTCGACATCCCCGAGCGCTTCCGCGACGCCTACGACCAGTTCAAGCTATGGGATCTGCATGCGAAGAACGAGGAGCCCATCTTCCGAGCCTATTCGATGGCGAACCACCCCGCCGAGGGCAACATCGTGATGCTCAATGTGCGTATCGCGACCCCACCCCCGAACACCAGCGCGCCTCCGGGACTGGCTTCCAGCTTTATCTTCAACCTCAAGTCGGGCGACAAGGTCATGGTGAGCGGCCCCTACGGGGAATTCTTCATCAAGGAGGATTCCAATCGCGAGATGGTCTACATCGGCGGCGGTGCCGGCATGGCCCCGCTTCGAAGCCATATCTTCCACCTGTTCCACACGCTGAAGACTGGCCGAAAGGTGTCCTACTGGTATGGCGCCCGTTCCAAGCGCGAGTTGTTCTACGAGGAGCACTTTCGGGCGATCGAGCGGGAGTTCCCGAACTTCACCTTCAACGTCGCGATGAGCGAGCCGCTGCCCGAGGACAACTGGGAGGGCTACAAGGGATTCATCCACAACGTGCTCTACGAGAACTATCTCAAGAACCACGAGGACCCGACCGAGATCGAGTACTACATGTGCGGTCCCCCGCCGATGATCGCGGCGGTGAACAAGACCCTCTTCGACCTCGGCGTCGAAAAGGACATGATCGCCTACGACGAGTTCTAAGGTCGCCCGGCTCGCATCGCCACGCGCAGCGGGCGGGTGGCCCAGTAGAGCCCCTGGACCGCTGGCGGGAGGGGCATCGCCCGGAAGTCCCCGTCGCCGGGCGTAAGCGCCCGCCGGAGCAGGTAGTGCATCCGCTCCGCGCCCACCAGCAGATTCCGGTGGGCCTCGTTCTCCCGGTTGGCCCCCGTCCCTTCCTCCGTCAGCATCGCCCGGGCCCGCGAGGCGTCCCGGCGGGATACCTCGCTGGGCGATTGCCGCAGAAGTCCGGGTCCAAGCAGGGAATCGGCCAGGCCGCAGCCGGCGTGGAGTGCCCGGCGGGCGAAGCGGCCCGGCTGCGTCCATCCTTCGGCTTCGCGGAAGGCCCCGGGATGCCGTGCCAGCAGCCCGCCGATGTCCACCAGCCAGGCTAGCCGTTCCCATCCGTGCCAGGCGGCATGGAGGCAGGCGTAGAGAAGGTGGAGTGCGGGTCGTGGGGCCCGGATGACCCCGCTCTCGGTTTCGCAAGGCTCGAACAGATCCGGCCGGCTAGTTCGCAGCATCCGCGGCCAGGGGAAATAGGGTGGGAAGAAGCGGTGGTTCACTTCGACAAGGGTGCCTTCGGGATGCTGGAAAGAGACGCCCCAGCCGAAGCGCCATAGCGCGGCGGAGTGGTTTGGATTCGGACTTGCCGGCGCGTAGCCGCGCTTGGCCATGACCGCCGCGAAGGCAGGCAGGTCTCGTGGTCCGCAGCGGAAATCGAGGTCGTCATAGCTGCGCAGGGCGGGCTGAGGGAGGGCTTGGACGGCGATGGCGGGCCCCTTGAGCAGCGTCCAGTGCAGCGCCAGATGGTGCAGATCTCGACCGATGCCCGCAGCTTCCTCGGTCAGGCGGGCAGTGTGCTGGGCCTGTCCGAACACGGCGCGCTGCCAGGTCTCCCGCTGCTCGGCGGAAAGGTCGGGAAGTCCTCCGGCACGCAGCAGGCCTAGGACGCGGTGGCGGCGGGCCTGGGCGAAAAGGGATTTCCCATCGGCACCCATCGTTGGTGTGGATCCATCCGCAGGCAGGCCCAGAACCAGCCGGAAGGCCCGGCGGGACTCTGCGAGCAGGGGCTCGAAGGTAGGGGAGGGGGAAGCTGGCTGGG
>CBFGVE010000191.1:0-5507 GCA_965651915.1 uncultured bacterium | reverse complement strand
TTCACCGCGGAGGGGGGTGCGCTGTAGCGGCGTCTCTGCGAGATGCGGGCAGGAGGGAAACGCCGATGTTCGCGGATGGGAGGGAAGAGAGAGAGAGAGAGAGAGAGAGAGAGAGAGATTCGAGTGTGGGAGCAGGGGGAGCCGTCGGCTGGGGGTCCTGCTCGCCGGGATCTGACTTCAGAGGGTGGGGTCGGGTAGTTCTGGGATCGATTCTAGGCCTCTAGAACCAGCGCAGTTTTAGGACGGCAGCTACAGGGCAGGCAGTAGCCGGGCTTCGGAGTGGTGGCGGTTTTGTAGTTGTAGGCGACTTCGCCTTTCACGATGCGGGTGGCGCAGGCGCCGCATTCGCCGAACATGCAGCCGGCTTCCATGGCGATCCCGTTGGACTCGCCGAATTCCAGAATGTTGCGGAATTCGGAGTCCCATACGAAGGTCTTGTCGGCGCGGGCGAAGACCACCTCGTGCTGCGCCGACCCGGCCACTGCCAGCTCGTCCGTCACGCGGCCGGCGTTGAACGATTCGGTGTGCAGCCGGTGCTCGGGCACTCCCGCCTTCCTCAGGCCTTCGATCATGGCGTTCATCATGGCGCCCGGGCCACAAATGTAGATGTGCATGCGCAGGTGCGGCAGGTGCCGGATGACGTCCTCGCAGGTCAGGCGTCGAGCCTCGGCCCCGGGGGCGTCCGTACTGGCCCGGTCGAAGAATACGTGGCACTTGAGGTTGGGATGTCGGGACTGCAGCGCTTCCAGCTCGCGCCTGAATACCTGGAGTCCCGGTTCGCGGAAGCCGAGGAAGAGATGGATGGCGCGCCTGGGGTGCCGCTGGAGGCAGCCCTTGGCCATGGCGAGGATGGGGGTGATGCCGATGCCGCCGGCGATTAGGGCGATCGGCGCACGGGTGTGGATGTTCGGGACAAAGTGCCCCAGCGGTCCGCGCGCCTCGAGCGTGTCGCCGGGTTTCAGGTGGTCGTGGAGGAAGCTGGATGACTGGCCCGGCGGGGCGTCCGGGCGGTCGGCGGGCGGGGACTCCCGCTTGACGGAAATGCGGTAGGCATCGCCCGGTCCGAAATCCGACAGGGTGTAGAAGCGCAGCGCGGTTTGCCCCTGTGCGCCCACCGGAATTTTGAACATGAGGTGCTGGCCGGGATCGTAGGGCTCCAGCGCTCCGCCGTCGGCGCGCTTCAGATAGAACGACTTCACCTCGGGGCTCTCCTGCTCGATGCGGTGGACGACATAGGTCCGGTAGGCGCGGCGGGCCTCGGCGATTTCGGTGTCGGTGCGGGCGCCGTCGTTGAAGCTGCCGAACCATTTGTCGAGCGGGATGGTGGATTCGCCGTAGTTGCAGTCGAAGTAGCGGTGGTGCAGGTAGTGGAAGTAGGAGCCGAAGCTGACTTGCTCGGTTAGCTCGCCCTCGAATCCGGTGTGGCCGGCGGCGGGGGTCAGCGCGGTGTGCTGCGCGTTGTAGAGGAAGTGGAGGGGATGCGAAGGGATGATCCAGTGGATCGCGGTCACACTGAAGTAGAGCACGTGCTCGATGGGGTGCATCGCTAGGCCGGACCAGGGGCCGGGGTTGATGTTGTAGTGGTGCAGGTAGTGGATGCGGTCGTAGAGCGGCTTCCAGTGGATCAGGCGGTGGATCCAGTAGAAGTGGAACTCGCGCCAGAACGGGATGGCGAGCAGGACCGCCGCGAACAGCACGGGCGACTCGGCCGGGTCGAGATAGGGAATGAAGCCGTTTGCGTAGAGCCACATCGTCACCACTTCGTACGCGGTCCACACCACGCAGCCGCTGGCGCAGGACCAGAAGATATTGTCCTGCACCTGGTTCTTGAACAGGAAGGTTCCGCCGCCGGTGCTGGGCCAGCGTGGGGAGTATTTGCCCTGGTGGCCCCGCTTTCGGAAGGTGTAGAGGTAGAGGTGCCATCCGCCGTAGATGATCCAGAGCAGCGCGAGGTTCCGGAAGAACATCTGGGCGATCCAGTCGACCTGGAAGGTCTGGCAGCGCTCGAGGGCGGGCTGGAGGTAGAACCACGTCAGCGCGGTGATGCCGAAGAAGAACAGGTTCCATTTGAACAGGTAGTCGAACAGCCAGGCGCCGAACTGCTTCAGCCGGGCGGGCCAGGTGAAGACCGGCGCGTACTGGATGGGGTTTTCGGGCCGCCACTCGCCGCGCTTGTCGCGGTAGCCCGCCGGATTGGTGGTGGCCTTGTCGTAGTGCTCGCGGCTTATCTGGGTTTCACGCTGCATATCGGTCTCCGCTGTAGTTCAAATAATAAAAGGGAGGGGCGGGCGCCCCCGACGCCTGCAACGCGGTCCTACACGCCCGCCCGGCTGAACTCTTCCACCGCCAGGTACATGGCCTCGATATTTTCCGGCGGTACCTCGGGCAGGATATTGTGCACGGTGTTGAAGACGAATCCGCCGCCGGGCGCGAGGATGGCGCATCGTTCGAGGACGTGGGCGCGCACATCGGCGGGCGTACCTTGGTTCAGGGTCTTCCGCGTGTCGCATCCCCCGCCCCAGAAGCAGATGTCCCGTCCGAAGTGCTGCTTGAGCTTTTCCGGCTCCATGTCGCGGCAGACGGTCTGCACGGGGTTGATGACATCGAAACCGGCCTCGATGAGTCCCGGAAGCAGCTCGAAGATCGAGCCGCAACTGTGAAGGAAGGTTTTCATCTGGCTATGCTTGTGGACATAGGCGCACAGTTGCGCATGGCGGGGCTGGAAAAACTTCTGGTAGAGCCGCAATGGCATGAAGGGACCGCTGTCCATGCCGAGGTCGTCGCCGAAGCGGATGATGTCGGCCACATCGCCGACGGCGGCGCAGACTTTCTCAAGGGTGGCCATGTGCACGCGCATGAGTTCGTCGAGAAGGCGTTCGACCTCTTCGGGCTCGGTGAACAGGTCCATCAGAAAATTGTCCATGCGTCGGAGGAAGGTACCCCACTCGAACAGATTGCAGCCGCAGACGATCATCAAGGCTCGGTCGCTGGAGGCGCGGAGGGCCTGGGCTCGGGCGCGCAACTGCTCCCAGAAGGAGGGCTCCGCCGCGTGGTCCCAGGGGCTGTGCGGGAAGGCGGCCCAGAGCACCCGGCCCATCGCGTCGGGGAGATCGCGGTAGTCGGCCGGATAGCCATCGAGGTAGGGAAAATGGGTCTGGTCATAGAACCAGCCGCCGGCCGGCATATGGGCGATGGCTTGTCCGGAGGGGTGGCGGGCGATCCAGGAGCCGTCGGGCTGGCGGTCGGGGCGGAACCACGCGGGGTACTCGGCGCACTGCCCATCCGCGAGCTCGACCGGATACCAGTCGCTGTCCCGGTCGTTGAACGCGCGTCCGACATCCAGGACCGAGATGTCGAACCGGTCCAGCACCGCGGCCTCGGGCTGGGCCAGTTGCTGCACCACGTCGTAGACGCGGGTTGCACCGCCGGCGAGCCCGAGATGCCGCTTCAGGCGTCCGTAGGCGACGGCGGAAATGCCGGAGCTGGGCGTGGCGCCCAGGTCGATGGGGATCCGGTCGGGCTCCCGGTGCCCGATCGTGGCCAGAACGCGTTCCCGGTGGGTCATATTCATGAGCGGCAACCTCGGATGGTATCGCATGGGAGGGAGGGATCGATCACGACGCGAAACATAGGTGACAGGCCGTAGAAAGTCGTCTAATACTGTGTTGTGAAGAAATTTGAACATTCAACAGGGCGGCCTTCCGCCAAGCCTACGGTCTACCCTGAAGACGGGGATCAGTATGCTTTGGACACCTGCAAGCCCCAGCGGGCGGCAGCGGAGCTGGGGCGCATCGCCTACCATGCGTTTGCGCACGGGCTGTATCCTGGGACAAAATTGAAGAAAAACGAAATTCCAGGGCTCTGCTGCGCGGGCGTGATGGACGCGGCGGATCAACAGGACTGGGGGATGGAGATACACCGCAACGAGGGGGTGGAGATCTGCTGGGTGGAGCATGGCCATCCCTCGTTCCGGGTCGATGGGCGGCGCGAACTGCTGAAGCCGGGGGATCTCACCCTGACCCGACCGTGGCAGGCGCACCGCCACGGGGACCCGCGATTCGAGGCGTGCCGGCTGCACTTTGCCATCCTCGATGTCGGCGCAAGCCGGCCGCACCAGCGCTGGACGTGGCCGCCGTGGCTTCTGCTGGAACCGGCCGACCGCGAAGAGCTGACGCGGTGGCTGCGCGGGAGCACCCAGACGCGGATGCGGGCACCGCCCGAGATTGGGCAGGCGTTCCGCCGGATCGCCCGGGCCGCCGAGGAATCGCCCCGGTGGGCGGCATCCGAACTGACGGTACAGTTGAACTGCATCGTGCTCGGATTGTTCCACATCATGCGCAGCGAACCGGCCGGCGGAGACGCCCGCCTTTTCTCCTCGGAGGAGACGGCCCGGCGGTTTTTCGCGGAGCTACAAGGGGACGAGACGATGCGCAACCACCCGTGGACGCTGGAGGAAATGGCGGAGGAGTGCGGCATGGGCGTGACCCGCCTATGCGCCTGCGCGCGCAGCCTATACAACCAGAGCCCGCTCAAGCTCCTGGCCGCCTGGCGGCTGGACACCGCCTCGGCCGACCTACGGAAGGAGCCGGATGTGCCGGTTACCGAAATCGCTTTCCGCAACGGATTCAACTCCAGCCAGTATTTCGCCACCTGCTTCCGCCGCCGCTTCCATTGCAGTCCGCGCGCCTGGCGCGCCGGGGCGGCCCCCGGTTCGGACCAGGGATAGCGGGGAAGCTGGACCGGCTCGGGGCAATGCAACAGGCGGGAACCGCCGCAGGCATGGTGGGCATCCAACTTTTTTGATTGCTCCAGGCTCGCGGAGGCTTAGTCTAGTCTCCTTTTTCACTAGGAGTTCCTCGTCATGATCAAAGCGAAAATTGTGGGCGCCACCGGCTACGGCGGGGTGGGCATACTAGAGCTACTGCTCTCCCATCCCGAGGCCGAGGTGGTGAGCCTGGTGGCCATGGCCGAGACCGGCCGGCCGATCAGCGAGGTCTATCCTCATCTGGCTGGCTTCTGCGACCGGGTCGTGGTCACGCCCGACCATCCCGACGCCCAGGCACCCGCCGACGTGGTCTTCTTCTCGACCCCCGACCGGGTGGGCATGGCGGCGGCGCCGGCCGAGCTGGCGCGCGGGGCGAAGGTCATCGATTACAGCGGCGACTTCCGCTTCAACTCGGTCGATCTCTACGCCGACTACGCGACCCGGCTGGGCAAGGATCCTACGCATCTCGCCCCCGAGCTGCTGCCCGAGGCGGTGTATGGCCTGGCCGAACTGCACCGCGACGAAATCACCCCGGACACGCGGATCGTCGGCAACGTCGGCTGCTTCGCCATCGGCTGCATCATCGGCCTAGCCCCCGCCGTGGGCGGCGGGCTGATCGACCCCGCCAGCATCATCTGCGACTGCAAGACCGGCGTTTCCGGAGCCGGCAAGAAGCCGAGTCCCGGCTTCCACTTCCCCGCCCGGCAGGACCACATGAACGCCTACCGGCTCACCGGGCACC
>CBFGVE010000190.1:0-5512 GCA_965651915.1 uncultured bacterium | reverse complement strand
CGGCGTAGTAGATCGGCACCCCGCCTTCAAGCGTGCCCATAAAACCGCTCACCCCTTCCCCACCCTCTATCGAGCGCACCTGGGAAAACACCAAGTCGGGCTCCTTGTCGTAGTAGGCCCCGGTGGGCGCGAGCACAGTGGTCAGCACCGCATCCCCCTCCGCCTTCCAGCCTACCCGGGCGGTTTGCCAGTAGGGAACCGGCGCATCCTTCGGCTGCTTTTTAAGCTGGACACGCTGGTCGTAGGCGCCTGCGTTCCAATACTCCAGAGGAAGATTGCCAAAGTGGTGGATGTCGAGGGCGTTGAGTCCCGGATTCCGAACCTGAATGAGACGCTCCTCTGGACGCACGCGCACCGGGAGAACCCCCTCCTTCTTCGCCAGCTCCACCCGGCGGGCGGGCAGCGCGTTTCGCACTGGCGTGGGAAGCGAATAGAACTGCTCGTAGTTGCGCGGCGCGGGCGACTCGACGAAATCGGTCACGATGTAGAGCGAGCGGTCGTTGACCACCAGCACCTGCCGCGCATGGCGGACATCCCGGATCGGCGATTCATCCAGCGTCCACCCCTCGCGCTGAGCCTTGTTGCGGAGCTGAGAGGCTCGCCGGGCCATGCCGTAACTACCGAACAGGTCACTAAACGACTCCTTGCGCTGGGAAGGATAAAAGGCATAGGGGCCATCGAACATCGTCTCGGCCAGATCGAAATGGCCCGAGGAATGGAAACGAGTTGCCTTGACCACATCGGTTGCCGAGACCGTATAGGCCGATTTCCCGCCCGACGGCGGAAGATCCAGCGCGTGGTACTGGATTCGGTTGTCCACGTACAGCGGGGGGGCCAAGACATACCCCAGGCCATTGCCCGCGAGCAGGAATCCGTTACTGTCGTCGCGCTCGCTGGCCACCGGCTGATTGATGCCGTGGAGATAGAAGAAAAAGTCCGACCGCTTCCATCCACTGCGGAGGAAGTGGTAGCCTGCGAAGGCCATGCTCTCGGAGCGCACCTGGGGCACCGGACCCTGCCCACCCTTCATCCGCTCGGTCCACAGCCGCTTCTGGGTCTCAGGCTCGTCGTAGGGAAACGCCTGGTCAAACACCTGCCAGAGCCTCGCCTGCACCTCGGGCTCGTCACCCAGCAGCGACACCTTCACGCTGCCCTCGGGGGCGAAGTGGCCATTGAGCGGGCTAGTGCTCACCCGGAAGGCGCGCCCGTCCTGCTTGAGCATATGGACCCAGTAGCGGGCGTTGTTCGCCAGGTTACGGGTGAACTCCTTCTCCCAGAACGGCGTGAGCCAGTCGGGGCTGGCCGAGGCGAGGATACGCATGGGATTGACGAGCGAGCCATCGGTATTCTCGTGGCCGGCGTTGGCCAGCTCGGCGTTGGCCCCATCGCGGCGGATCTTGTGGACCCAGTTCAGCTCTGCCAAGCGGGTGGCTTCGCGGGCGGCCCACTGGTGGACGTGAAACTCCTGGAGTCCCAGGGAGTGGGGAATCATGCCGTTAAGCATCATGATGCGGAAATTGTAGATACCGCTGCGCATGAGCCGGATTGCAGAGGTCGTGTATTCCGCGTTCGCGGCCAGCAGCAGACGCGCGAGACTGGTTGAAGGCATATCCTCGACCAGGTCGGGACGCAGGCTGGCACTATTGCGCAGGAGCGCCACGAGACTGTAGTGCGAATAGCCAATGAGCATGTTGTAGAGCCGGATCATCGAAGGGGCGTTGTCGATGTCGCGCGCCCAGTTCATCGACCAGTCATCGGCGACCTCCAGCCACCGGTTCAAATGCTCGCGGTTACCACCGACGACATAGGAGTCTATCAACACCTGGTTCAACCGCCAGCCGTGGCTCATCTCCTGGCCGAGGGCTCCAAGCGCCTCTTTGACGTCGGGCGTGGCGTCCGCCGGGGCATACTCGGGCAGGGCCCAGTTGATCGCGCCCGCAGGCCCTGGATTGATGGCGACCTGGACCTGGCGGCGGGGACGCTGGCCGATAACGATCCTGAAGCGAAGCTCGCCGGACATCGCCTGCTCCAGCGCGGCGGGATGCGGAACCCGCACCGCAGTCGGCGGGGTCTCAAATGCCGCGGCGGCCTCAGGGTCCTCCTCTTCCTCCTCCTTCTGCTCTTCCACCGGAAATGGCCTATCCTCCTCGACCTGCCACCGCTGGGCGCTGCGGAAAAAATAGCGCTTGTAGGCGTCTAGCGCCTGCGGGTGACGTCCGGCGCGAAAGTGAGCCGCAGCCTCCTCCAGCCCGGGATGGGAGAGGTTGATTTGGGCGAAGAAGCGCTGGCTGAGGGCACTGACGGACTCGGGGGCGTTGCGCTGCCTGAAACGGGCAAGGCGTTCGACTGCATCGCGGGGCGGAGCAACGGAAATCCGCATGTCCGGCTCGCCCTCCGCCGGCTCGGGCCGGGCGGTGTAGCTGCCTATGGCACCCCGGGCTGCACGGCTGACATTGTCGCGCCGGGCCTGCACATTCCCGCGCTCCCGGGTCACCTGGGCCTGCTCGATGTCGGTATCCCACGCCTCTCGGACGAGGGCGGCACCCTCGGGATCGCGCGCGGCAACCTCGCGGATCCGGTTCCGCACCAGCGTCTGTGCACGGCTACGCCGCTGCCGCAACTGGTCCAGCTCGTCGCCGAGCCGGTCAAATCTGACAAAATCGGAATGGCTCGAAAACGATTCCGGCTTGAGGCGCTGAATCTCCGCCTCGGCGGCGGCAACCTTTGCGGAGAGGGCGGCCTCCTCGCCACGCAGATGGGCCAGATCCACATCGCGCTCCGCTCCCATCCGCTGGGCGATGGCCTGGATCTGCTGGGCGAGCTTCTGGCTTCGCTGCGGCAGGATCTTCGTCTGGCGCTCGCGCAGCTCGTCGAGCTTCGACTGGATATCATCGATACGCTGAAGCTGAGACTCCACGAAGGGCACGTTGAGGGGATGGACATTCTCGGCGGACTGCCCCCCCACGGTAACCCGGACCTCCCGGGATTCGCCCAAACCGGGGAAGCAACAGGCCATAAGCAGGGCGAGAATGCGAACGCGACAGGATAGGTACATGGGCATCTTCCTTATGGGTTCAACTAGGCTTACTCCGTACAACGCCCACTCTCACATATTATTGCATTTTTTCAATATAAAAGCATTTTTAATTGTTTTTACTTATTTTTGTAGACTTACATCTATTTTTAATATTGAGTTGGGACATGCAAAAGGGGCCCATGCCATGACCATTACCCGCCGCCGCTTCATTCAGCAAACCACCCTGGGAACTGTTGGCTTCTGCGGACTCCCCCTGCTTGCCGGAAACCCCTTGCTCCACGGTGGCGCTCCGGCCAAGCCGAACATTCTGTTTCTGTTCCCCGACCAGTGGCGCCGCCAGGCATTCTCCCGGTGGGGCGACCCCAACGTGCGCACGCCCAACCTCGACCGTCTCGCCGCCGAGGGAACCGAGTTTACCCGCGCCTATTCCAACCATCCGGTATGCAGCCCCGCCAGATCCATGCTGATGACCGGACTATACACCCACCAGAACGGATTTCTCCGCAACAACTTCTACCTGGAGCAGCACCCCGAAAACCTCGGATACCGCCTCAAGGACGTGGGATACCGAACGGGATACATTGGCAAATGGCACCTCGACGGCCACGAACGCCCAGGATTCGTGCCTCCGCACCGGCGACAAGGCTGGGACGACTTCCACGGTTTCAACCGCGGGCACTGGTACCGCCTGAACGATCCGAAGGAAAGCCAGGCGCGCTATTTCACCCCCGATGGCGAACTGGTCTATTCCGACGTTTTCGAGCCTATCCTGCAAACCGACATCGCTCTCGATTTCATCAAGCGCCAGGAACCAGACCAGCCCTGGGCCCTGACCGTATCCTACGGACCTCCTCACGATCCCTACACGCCCCCGCCCTCCCACCAGCGGCACGATCCAAGCCAAATCCACTGGCGCCCCAACGTGCCCGAAGATGCCCGCGAGCACTACGGGAAGGACATCGCCGGCTACTACGGACTCTGCGAACTCATCGATGAGCAGATCGGTCGGCTGCTCGACCACCTCGAATCCAGCGGACTCGCCGACAACACGCTGGTGATTTTCTCGTCCGACCACGGCGACATGCTAGGGAGCCAGGGACGAGGACAGAAGCTCGTACCGTGGGAGGAGTCCGCAGGTATCCCTCTCGTCGTACGCGGCCCAGGCGTTCACAAGGGCCACACTTCCAGCCAACTGGTCTCCATAATCGATTTCGCCCCCACCCTCCTCGCCCTTGCCGGCACGACCCCGAGTCCGCGCATGGTAGGCCGCGACATCTCGCCAGTGCTGCGCGGTGAGGCCATCCAGGACCGGCCCGTTCTACTCGAAGGGTTCATGCACATGGAACAGCGGCAGTGGAGGAGCCTGGTCACCGACCGCTACAAGCTCACCCTCGTTGCCGAGGAAAAGGCGGGCAATGCTACACACAGCCTCCTCAACCAGCTCTACGATCTGGAAGAGGATCCCTACGAGACGAACAATCTCTACCACCATCCCGACCACCAGAATCTCGTCCGCCAACTAACCGCGCTACGCAGCACACTCGCCGCTCGCACCGGCGACGCTTTCCCCGGCATGAGCACGCCCGCCCCCGAACACCCCCCTGCCTAACCAACCCACCATGCGCTTCCTCCTCCCCAACGTCGCGCTAGCCCTATTCACGATCTGCGCAGACGCGACGCGTGCATACGCATCCACCATAGACCTCTCCGCTCCTTCCCCGGCCAACGCCGCCGGGCGGCGAGCCGCGTTCGAGTCCCGGCTGGATCCCGACTCCGCCTACCTAAAGGAAGTCGCCGACCGCTTCTTCAGCTACCTGCACTCCGAGATCACGCTGGAGATGGCCTATGGCGACGCCGCGCTGCGCGACACCTTCAACCGCGCCATCGCCCTCCACCGCGAAGGCCGCTACCTCGACGCACTCGAAGCCTACCGCGACGGGTTCATGGACCGCCTCGCGCAGCCAGCCGGCCCCATGCCCCAACGCCCCCGCCTGATGATGTCGCGAATTCCCGCGGCTGACGCCATCGTCCAGGCAGAGCGCTTGATGCAAGACCCGCTGGTCCTATCCAACCCGGTCGTCGCCGAAGTCCTGCCAGAAGGCATGGAATTAAAAGCGTTCCTGGAGACCACACGAGACCGGGTCGCCGTTCTCCACCTCGCGCTGGGCACCCCCGGATCAATCAACTGGACCTGGACGCCCGAGGGTATCACTCCCGTGAACACCTTGAATCCGGAGCGCTGGGTCGAGCGCCACCTCGGCGACGTCACCCTTGGGTTCCCCCTGCTGCGCGCCTATCTCGAAACGGGCGACGAGCGCTACCTTCGCCGCTACGCCGACATCCACGACGACCGCCACATGAACTGGCTGGGCGACGTGCTTGCCAGCGGGCGCGGACTCTACATCGGCGTAAACGACGCCGAAGGCTACGCCGACGAAATTGGCCTCGACGCCAGCCTCTTCGGCGCCCTCCGCC
>CBFGVE010000189.1:0-5529 GCA_965651915.1 uncultured bacterium | reverse complement strand
GGGGGATCCAGAAAATAGACTCCATCGAGGCGGGCCAGGAATTGCGTGTAGACCATGAAAAGACCGGACACGAAGGTGTAGCTGATGCTGGCGTGTTCCTTCCGCTGGACGTCATTGTGGAATATGCCAACCACCTTCACGGGGTGGTTGGAGAACTTTTCCATCAGCAGTTTATCCAGGAAGATTTTCCCCATTCGGTCCTTGGAGGAGGTTTTTAGGGAAACCACCAATTCATCCGGATGCATTCGTTTTGGAGCCGATCTCACCTCTGCTTCCGATGATAGGACCATGTCGGTTTCGCAGGAATAGAGCTTTTCCCCCTCGTCAGTGGGGTAGGGGATTTTAAATACCACCTTCTTGTTGGGAATCCCGCAGGCCGAGATTGTAGCCCGCATAAATTCCTCGAAGCGGTTTCCAACATGCTTCCGGGCACTGTTCGATTCTCCCAAAAGGTCGAGAGCCACGCCAATAGATTGCTGAACGGTGTATGCGACCCGGTCGATCGTTTTCGCAGCCGTTGCGGGAGGCTTCTCGCGGCTTTTCAAACTGCTGAGAATGCACTCAAAAGCGGCGGCCTCTTCTGTGAACAGTGTTGGGGAGTCGATGAATAATTCGGCACGAATTGGGCGCGCGAAGCGCCGCGTGCCTGCACCACTGGCGGTAAGCAGTTTGTAGCCCCTTACCTCGACCTCCTCGGTTATCACATTAGGTAGATGGCTTAGAATCCGTCGACAGGTGGTGGTAAACTCGGCAAGCGTTTCCTTGCTTGTGTGGAGGTCCTCGAGTAGTGATGCCATGGCGGTACCCCATACGGCGGTTAGGTTTGCGGTAAAAGTCTCATGTAGGCAGCAACCTAGTTCTCCGCGCATTGTTGCGCAATACAATTCCTCCGGCCCGCAGGCGGGAAAATCTTTGCATCCCGGCGCGAGGCCCTATAATGCCGAGTCTTTATCCACGCGAACGAGGTGTTTCATGGCCGCCGGCAGTTTCTACATCACCACCCCCATCTACTACGTCAACGACAAGCCCCACATCGGGCACGCCTACACGACGATCCTGGCCGACGTGCTCGCCCAGTACCACCGCCTGCTTGGCCGTCCGGTCCATTTCCTCACCGGCACCGACGAGCACGGGCTAAAGGTGAAGCAGGCCGCCGAGAAGGCCGGCGTGAGCCCGCAGCAGCAGGCCGACCGGACGGTCGTCCGCTTCCAGGAGGCGTGGAAGAAGCTGGAGGTCACCCACGACGATTTCATCCGCACCACCGAGCCGCGGCATACCAAGGTCGTCCAGGACATCCTCCAGGACCTCTTCGACCGCGACGAGATCTACCGCGCCGACTACGACGGCTGGTACGACGTCACCAGCGAGACCTTCATCACCGAGAAGGAGCTGCAGGACCGCGGCGGGCCCGAGGCCCAGCCCAACGTCACCCGCATCACCGAGACCAACTACTTCTTCCGCATGGGCAAGTACCAGGAGTGGCTGATCGACTACATCGAGCAGAACCCCGGCTTCATCCAGCCCGAGTTCCGCCGCAACGAGACCCTCGGCTTCCTCCGCAAGCCGCTGCAGGACCTCTGCATCTCCCGTCCGAAGAGCCGCATGGACTGGGGCATCGAGCTGCCCTTCGACCCCGACTTCGTCACCTACGTGTGGTTCGACGCCCTGGTGAACTACATCAGCGCCATTGGCTACCGCCGCGACGAAGCGCAGTTCGGACGCTGGTGGCCGGCGAGCTACCACCTCATCGGCAAGGACATTCTCACCACCCACACCGTCTACTGGCCCACCATGCTCAAGGCGATGGGGCTCCCCATGCCGCAGTGCGTCTTCGCCCACGGCTGGTGGCTCTCCGGCGCGAGCAAGATGAGCAAGTCGCTGGGCAACGTGGTGAACCCGCTCGACATGGCCGACAAGTATGGCGTCGACGCCTTCCGCTATTTCCTCATCGCCGAGATGACGCTGGGCCAGGATGCCTCCTTCACCGAGGAGTCCTTCATCAAGCGCTACAACGCCGATCTCGCCAACGACCTCGGCAACCTGCTCAGCCGCCTGCTCAATATGGTCCACCGCTTCGGCGACGGCGCCATCCCCGCCGGCCGCACCGACTGCCCGGAAGGCGACGCTGCCGAACTGTGGGCGGGTGTCCAGCGGGCGGTGGGCAAGCTCGAGGAATCCATCGTCGCGATGTGGCTCGACGCCGGCCTGGGCGAGGTGCTCGCCGCCATCCGCTCCATCAACCGCTTCATCGAGCAGCAGAAGCCTTGGAGCCAGGCCAAGGCCGAGGACAAGGCACCGCTCCAGCGCACGCTCTACGCCGCCGCCGAGGCGCTGCGGGTCTGCTCCGGCCTGCTCTATCCCGTGATGCCGGCCAAGATGGCCGAGCTGCGCGAGGCGCTGGGGCTTCGGCGCGAGAAGCCCGACCAGTCCCTGCTCAAAACCTGGGGCATCCTCGAACCCGGATCGCCTACCCAGCAGATCCCGCCGCTTTTTCCCCGTGTCGAGATGCCCTCAGCCGAACCCGCGCCTGCGCCCGCTGCCGGGCCAGCAAAAGCGGTCGAGCCCGCCGAGGCCCCAGCGGCTGCCGCCGCGGACAACCTGATTACCTACGACGATTTCGCCAAGGTCGAACTCAAGGTGGGCAAGGTCCTGGAGGCCGAGCGCATCGAGGGGGCGACCAAGCTGCTCAAGCTCGGGGTGATGATCGGCCAGGAGCGCCGCCAGATCGTGGCCGGCATCGCGCTCTACTACGATCCCGAGACGCTCATCGGCAAGAGCGTGGTGGTGGTGACGAATCTCAAGCCGGTCAAGCTGCGCGGCGTCGAGTCGCAGGGCATGCTACTCGCCGCCAGCCGCGGCGAGAGCCTGCGCCTGGTGACGGTGGACGGCGAGATCTCCAGCGGGGCCAGCGTAAAATAGGCCGCTCCGTCCTCCTCCCGGGCCCGCCGGCCCAGGTTCCAATGCTCGGACAAAGCCCCGGGAAAATTCTCCAAGCCTTGGAGAATTTCCTAAGTTGATTGTCCGAGGCTTGGAACGGGTCAGAATCCGCCGACGAACTGGCCGTTTTTCTGGAAGAGTTTGCCATCGACGTAGATGGCGCCGCCCTTGCGCAGGTCCTTGATCATGTCCCAGTGGAGGGCGGATTTGTTGACGCCGCCGGTGACGGCGTAGGACTGGCCGAGGGCGAGGTGGATGCTGCCGCCGATCTTCTCGTCGAAGAGGATGTTCTTGATGAAGCGCTGGATGCCGTAGTTGGTGCCTATGCCCAGCTCGCCGAGCCGGCGGGCGCCGGGGTCCATGTCGAGCATGGAGAGCAGGTAGGCCTCGTTCTTCTCGGCGGAGGCCTCGACCACCACTCCCTTGCGGAACACTAGGCGGATGCCGTCCACCTCGCGCCCCCCGTTGCACACGGGATAGTCGTAGCGGATGTAGCCTTCGGCGCTGGACTCCACCGGTCCGGTGAATATCTCGCCGCAGGGCATGTTGTGCAGCCCGTTGGAGTTGACGAAGGTGCGTCCCTTCACGCTCATGGTGAGATCGGTGTCGGGGCCGACGATGCGGACCTGGTCGGCGTTCTTCAGCCGGGCGATGAGCTTCTGCTGCCGCCGGGCGAGGTTCTTCCATTCGCGTATGGGGTCGTCGCGGTCGGCGAAGGCGGCGCCGAAGACGAAGTCCTCGAACTCGTCGAGCCCCATCTCGGCGTCCTGGGCGTAGGCGGCCGTGGGGAAGAGGGTGAGCACCCACTTCTTCTTCAGCATCTGCTCGCGCATGGGCTTGGTGGCGCGCGAGAGGCGCGCCTGCTTCTGCGGGTCGGTTGCGGAGAGGGCCCGGGTGTTGTCCGAGGCCATGATGCGGATGGTCGCGTCGAGGTGCTTCACCAGCGCGGCTTGCGCCTTGGACACCTGGTCGAAGTGGAGGTCGCGGCCCGAGCGGTAGAGCAGGGCCTCCATGCGGTTGCTGGTCATCTGCACGAAGGGGAAGGCCCCGGCGTGCAGAAGCTCCTCGTAGGCGGCCTCGAACAGCGGCTGGGCGAGGGCGGGTCCGCTCAGGCCGACGGTCTCGCCTTCGGCAGCGCTGACGGAGTAGTGGACGAGGATGCGGGCGAGGTTGCGGATGCGTGGATCGTTCATGGCTTAGTCGCAGGCAAGTTCGCCCCAGAGGGGCTGGAGGTCGCTGTGTTCGAGGGCGCGGTTGCGGTAGAGCGGGTCGATGCGGATGGCCTGGCTGAGGTAGCGGCGGGCCTGGGGCTCGTTGCCCATGCAGCACTCGCAGCAGGCGAGGTTGAAGGCGATGACCGCCTCCTCGGGGAAGCGGCCGAGCGCTTCGCGGAGGATGTGCCGGGCCTCCTCCACGTTCATGTGGCGGCGCATGGCCTGGGCGAGCTGGATCCAGTAGCGGGGCTCGCGGGGCTCGTCCTCGCGCAGGTTGCTGGCGAGCAACGCGGCGTAGGGCCAGTCGCGGTCGGCCATGGCGAGGCGGAGGCGGAGCTTGCGGAAGTCGGGATGCTGGCAGTGCCCGGCGGGAATGCCGGCCAGTTCCTGGCGGGCCCGCTCCCACATGCGCAGGTCCATGTAGCCTTCGCTGCGCTGGAGTTTCCAGCCGATGTGTTCTGGGATGGAGTTGCGCTGTTTCATGGGTGCGTCCGCCGGACTTGTTTCCTGGCCTTCCTTTAGCTTCGGTGTTCTATCATACACGGTCGGGAAGGGGAGGGGAAGCGCAGCAGGAAATTTTTGCGCAGGAAAGCGGGTTATTAATTTAAACAACTCAACTGGAAGACTATACATAAAATTCGCGAGGGTTTCCTGTAGACGTGCCCACCCCCACCTCCGTGACAGCGGCGGTACGGGGCTAGCCTTGGTAGCCGATGGCATAGCCGCCGACGGGCAGATCCTCCGCATCACCCTCGCCCTTCGGTATTTGCCTGGCTTATTGGGCGGGCAGGGTCTTGACTACGGCGTACTCTTTCCGGTCATCGGGCCTGATTTTGGCGGCGAAGGCGTCGGCGTCGTGGTCGAAGAGCAGGACTGCATCCTCGCCGCTGAGCTGGGGGAGCCAGGCGCGCTTCCAGCGCCGGGTGTCGAGCGGGTAGGTGTCGTAGGAAGTCTGGAACACCATGCGGAGGTGGTGCTGGGTGGGGCAGACGTCGGAGGGCATGGCAATACGCCGCACGGGCCCGAATCCGGCGGCCTGGGGATGGTCCAGGGTTAGCGAGTCGCTTTCCAGCAGGACCATGCAGTGACCGGCGGTGTGGCCGCTGGTGCGCACCAGGCGGATGCCGGGAAAGATTTCGGCGTCGTCTGCGGTTACGCGGCGGAGGCGTCCCGAGGCGAGCTGCTGAAGGGGCTGGACTGCGCGGGCCGGGTAGGATTTATAGAGCAGCGGGTCCCCTGAGAAGGCGGTGGTCCATTCCAGATCGTGAATCACGTGCTCGGCGTGGGGGAAGACCAGGCTGCCATCGGCATAGGAGCAGCCTCCGACATGGTCCCAGTGCAGATGGGGGACCACGACCGCGTCGATATCGCCAAAGCC
>CBFGVE010000188.1:0-5539 GCA_965651915.1 uncultured bacterium | reverse complement strand
CGTCGGTCGCTACGACCGGCCAGGCGTGGGTCATTCGCATCGCCGGGCATCGCAACCCTCCTCGCAGGGGAGCATCCGAGAAGCCGCAGAACGATCCCGGGCGGTGGTGCCGCGCCGGTCTGCGGCGGCATTGGAGGGCGTGGTCGCCATCCAGGAGCGCGCGGGCATGGGTCGCCCGCAGGTCGAGCGAGGGATTGGCCCATTCCTCGCCCGCGAACTGGATGCGCCCCGGTGCGAGCTGGAAGGGTCGGCCGAAGACGATGAACTTGCCCCGGCGTGGCTCTAGGTGCCCTTGCACGGCCGGACGTCCCCCGGAAAGGGTCAGCCACAGATCCCCGCTCCATTCGGAATCGATGTTCTGCCCCACCACGGTGAACGGGCCAGGCAGGCGTAGCCTCAAGGCGACCTCGACCGGAAAGGCGCGCGGCGGCTCGCCGGGTTCTTCCCGGGTCTCTTGATCGCTCCCCCCCACCTCGACCACATCGAGCGCCGGGGGCAGCCGAACCGCGCCGCGGTCGATCAGGTAGGTCAGCGGCGCGAGCGACAGGTCGCCTTCAACCCGAAGCCCGTTCGCCGTCCCGGCCACCGAAACCGTGCCACGCGCGGTGGCGCTGAGCTCGTCGGTATCCACCAGGCCAAACTGGGCTAGCTTGAGGTCGAGCGTGTAGGCGAACCACGCCTCGGCGTCGCGCACGAGGCGTCCCTCGCCCTCCAGGTGCCCGCCGCGTCCATCCACCGCGCGGAGCGCCAGCAGATGCAGGGCGCCCTCCTGCAAGGCCAGCCCGGCCGATCCCCCGCGCAGCGTGAAGCCCGCGAGCGGATAGCTGAACTGGCCGTCGCGCAGCGCTCCGCCGCCGCTGCAGCGCGGATGGGCGAGCGTGCCCCCGATGCCGAATTCGCCCTCCAGGACCCCGCCCGCCTCCTGGCCCCGGGCCTGGAGCAGGGGCGCGAGCAGCGCGAAGTCGAACCGCCCCTGGATCGACGCCTGGACCTCCCGGTCGCGCTCCAGCCCAAAGGCCGGCGGCCACAGCGCGAACGCGACCGGAAGCGAAACGCGGGCGGCGAACGCGTAGCGATCCGGTTCGTCCTCCGCCCGCCCCCGGACTGGCAGCTCCGCCTCGGCTTCGAGCCGCCCCTCCGCGATCCGCACCCCGCCCTCCGCATCCATCAGCAGCCAAGGCTCACCAGGGGCAAGCAGCAGACCAAGACCCGCCACCTTCCACGACAACCCAAGCTCCGGACGCTCCCATCCACCATCCAGCGCAAGGGACGCATTGAGCAACCCAAGGTCCATCCAGGACGGATGGCCCGCCAGCATCCCGAGCGGCATCTCTTCCAGCCGGGCTTCGATCCGGGGGCCTTCCCTGCTCCACTCGGCGTCCGCGCGAAACCGCCCACCGCCCCAGTCTATCCCCGGCACCTGGGCAAAACCCGTCCCGCCACTCCACTCCGCCCGGACCGGCGCGTCGAGCTGGAACGAATGATCCAGAATCCGGAGGGTGGCGGCGCTTAGGTGGAGCGTGTAGCGGTCGGCCTGGCCCTCATCCCGCCGCCACTCGGCCACGCCCTCTATTCCGGCATCCAGGCCCGGACCGCTTTCACCAGACAGCCTGAACGCCAGCCGGGCCTGGTCGGTGTCCGCCGTAAAGTCCGATGCGAGCACCAGGGGCATCCCGCGCAGCGTCGTATGCGCCTGGACGTCGCCCCGCACGCTTTCCCAGTCGTCGATCAAGGCCTCGGCACGCAGCAGCACCTGGTCCATACCTAGGGACTCGGGGAGTTCGGGGGCTAGCGAAGAATCGACCCGAAGTCGCAGCGAGTCGGTCCCGGCGCGCAGCTCGCCCTCGAGTCTCGCCCGCCAGGGCAATTCGTCGGCCACGAAGGCCAGCGTGGCCTCGCGCTCCGCGAACGCATAGCGTCCATGGGCGCGTGCCGCGAACAGGTCGTTGGACACCACGACGGATTGCAGCTCCAGCCCGGCGGCATCCGCAATGCGCAGCTCGCTCTGGAATACCGCGCTGGGGGAGAAGAGCCGGTGGACCAGCCCGGGGGCATCGGACCGGGGCTGGGCCTTGAAATCGGTGCGGGCCGAAAGACCCTCCGCCCCATAGACGAACGAAACATCGACACGGGCCTGCTCGATCTGTCCGCCGAGATTGCCGAGCAGTCCCCGGGGGTCGGTGAGCTGGATGTGGCCGCCGCCCTCGGCGCTCCACTCCCCGGCGAAGCGAGCCGAGGCGGCAAACGCCAGCTCGCCCAGCGGGCCCTTGAGGGCGAGGGAAAGTTGGTCGATCTGACGCAACTGCGGATCCAGCGCCCCGCCGACCGGCCCACTCCACCCACCCTGCAGGATGCCCTCGCTTTCGACGCGCAGCGCCGTGCGTCCCTCGAAGACGAGCTGCCGGGTACCGTCCTCGTGGGCCGCCCCCTCTACGTAGAGTACCGCCGTCTTCTCGGCCCCCAGGCGCGCCGCAACGTGCCCCTCGGGGAACCCCGGCAGCCAGATGTCGAGTTCCAGGGCCGGCCAGCCGCTATTCTCCGCGTCCGGCAGCTCCAGCTCGGCAATGTGAAGGCAATCAAGGCGAAGCCTCGGCCAGACGAAGCCTGCCGTAGAGGACGGACGGGCGGGCGCCGGATAGTCCGGGGCGCGCAGCAGAACCGCCCGCTGGGCGGATACCTCATGGAAGGCCAGGGTCCCGCCGGCCAAGGAGTGCAGGTTGGGCACCAGCCGGAAGCCCTCGATTGCGAGCCAGGCGCCCCGGTCGTCGAGCAGGCGGATGCGCTCGGCCTCCATCGAGAAAGGGAAGAAGCCGCCGAGTCCTTCCAGCTCCAGGCGATCCGGTCCGCCGGCCAGCCGGACCGCGAGCTTGGCCAAACCGCGCTGACCCAGCGGCGTGCCCTGCGCGCAGAGCAGCAGCGTGGCCACGAAGGCCAGGCCGAGAACAACCCGGCGGCACCGCCGTAGCCGTCGCTGGACCGAGGCGCGCATCAGAAGGCCTGCCCGAGGCTGATGTAGAACTGGAGTTCGCTGAACACGTTCCCCGCTTCTTCCAGCGGGACGGCTACGTCAAGGCGCAGCGGGCCGAAGGCCCCGTAGTAGCGCAGGCCCAGGCCCGCGCCCCACTTGAGCTGGCGGAAGGGGTTGGGCACGGTATCCTCGAACACATTGCCACCATCGACGAAGGCGGCAAACGCCCAGCCGCGCGGACGCAGCCAGCGCAGCTCGGCCGAGGTTTCGAGCATCGATTTGCCGCCGACCGGCTTGCCGTCGGAATGCGGACCGACCGACTGGTAGCCGTAGCCGCGGATCGAGCCGCCGCCACCCGCATAGAAGCGTTCGTCAGGCGGGATGTCGTCGCGGTCGGCCCCATGGAGCAGCCCGCCGGACAGGCGGAAGGCCGCGACCAGGCGGGGCGCGTTCAAGAGCGGGAAGTACTGGCGGCCTTCGAGAAACGTGCGGGTGAACTGGAGCGGCTGGGCGCCGAGATCCTGGTAGGGCGTGAACTCGGCGAGGAGGCGCTGGCCGCGAGAGGGATTGAGCAGGTCGTCGTTGCGGTTCCAGTCCACCCCGAGCGGCAGGCCGATGTAGCGGTAGTCCCGGGTGATAGACTGCTGGGTCACGGCGGCATCGCGGTAGACCACGCCGGCGGTGGCGGTAGTGCGCCGGCCGATGTCGCGGCGGAAAATCGCCCCGGTTTTCAGGTAGCGGCTGTCGAAGGCGTCGGTCTCCTCCTCGCCGTAGCGGGCTTCGAGCGAGAGCTTGAGGTTGGGGGCGAGGAAGTCGGGCTCCTCGATCACGCCCGACACCTCGCGCTGGATCTCGGCCAGCGTCGCGCCGAAGGCGAGCCGTTCGCCGCCGCCAAAAAGATTGCGGTTCTCCCATTGCAGCCGGGTGCCAAAGCCTTCGTCGGAGCGGTAGTTCACGCCGGCCTGGAGCGAGCGATGCGGACGCTCCAGCAGGCGCAGCCCGACATCGTGTAGGCCTTCCTCGCCGGGGGTGCGGTCGGGCTGGGCATCGATCACCGAGAACAGGCCCGAGCGGATGAGGCGGTCCCGGTAGAGCCGCATGGCCGAGGCCTGATAGCGGTCGCCCGGCTCCCAGGTGCGGCGGCGGTGCAGGAAACGCTCCTGCACCCGCTCCAGGCCCTCGGGCCGCACCTCGCCGAGATGCACCAGGGGGCCGGGCGCTGCCGTGTAGGTGATGTCCATCGCGCGGCGGTCGTGGTCGACCCGCAGCGCGGGCGGGACGTGCGTGGCAAAGGGATAGCCCCGCTCGCCGAGGGCGTCGATCAAAGCCGGGCCGGCCGCGAGCACGGCCTCGGCCTCGGCAGGCATGCCGGGCTTGAGCAGGGGCAGGGAGAGGTCGCCGAGGGGCCAGTCGGACGCATCGATCTTTACCTCGGCGACACCCACGACGTAGCGCGGACCGGGATCGATGGCGAAGCGCACCCGCCAGGGGCGCGCGTTGGTATCGATCTGCGGGTCGATCTTCGCCGCGTAGTAGCCGCGCGCCCGCAGCACCTGGCCAAGCCGGGAACGATCAAGCTGAACGCGGTGCAGGAGCTGGGGGTAGTTGGCCGGCAGCACGCCGCGAAGCTGCGCCGCCTGCGAGGCCCGCAGCAGCTCGCTGCGCAGGGCGCGGGGCAACGGCGCCTCGACCTGCACACGATAGCGCGCCGGAGGGGACTCGTCTTCGGCCGCCGCTGCGGCGTACGGGGACGAGAATGCGCCCAAACAAAGAGCCAGGCAGAGCGTCAGACAGAGAGCCGGGACACGCACCCGCCTCGCGCTCCACTCGCGGCATGCCCTCATGCGGAACCCGGCTCCATTAGTCTCCGGCCCGCTCCGCGACATAGCTACGTACCGCCTGCTCATCGGCCGGCAGCGTTTCGCAGCGGCTCGGGGCGTCCAGCAGGCCATCGAGCAACGGGTGATGCGCGATGTCCTCGCCCACCGCCTCGTGGATCGCGGCGGGGAACTTCGCGGGGTGCGCGGTGGCGAGGCAGACGACCGGTTCAGCAGCGTCGAGATGGGTGCGGGCCACCGCGAGGCCCACGGCGGTATGCGGGTCGAGCAGGTAGCCGAAGTGCTGGTAGGTGTGGCGGATGACCGACAGGGTTTCCTCCCGCGCCCCGACCCCCGCGACGAAGAGGTCCTCGCGGCCCGGGGCCTCCATGCTCCCTTCCCGGGCGAAGCGGGCCATCTTCTCGCGGACGGCGGCGGGGTCCTCGCCAAGCCGGTAGTAGAGGTAGCGCTCGAAATTGCTCGCGACCTGGATGTCCATCGCCGGGCTGAGGGTCTCGCGCACATCGCCGCGGGCATAGACGCCCGTGGTGAAAAACCGCGCGAGGATATCGTTCTCGTTCGTAGCGAGGATGAGCCGGGAAATGGGCAGGCCCATGCGCCGCGCGAAATAGCCGGCGAGGATGTTCCCGAAGTTCCCGGTGGGCACGGCGAAGCGCACCGAGGAGGCCCCGGTTTTGCGCAGCACCTGGAGGCCGCTGTAGAAGTAGTAGACGATCTGGGCCATCACCCGCGC
>CBFGVE010000187.1:0-5580 GCA_965651915.1 uncultured bacterium | reverse complement strand
CGGTGGAGCCAGTGGCGGGCATAGTCGCGCCGGGCCCGGTCGGGATCGCTGCGGAGAATATGCGCCCATTTTTCACGCGCAGCCGTGAAGTCCCCCCGCATGGTTTCGAGCATGGCCAGGCGCAGCTCGGCCCGGTGCAAGATTTCGCCCTCCACCGTGCCCTGCTTGTCCGCGTGCGCGGCGAGAATCGCGTTAAAATAGTCCTCGGCCTCGGCGTACCGGCCATTGAACCTCGCCTCGCATCCCAAATGCAGTTCGGCTTCGGCCTTCCAGGGGCTCTCGCTATAGCTCGCGGCATGCTGTTTCAACAAGACCTTCGCCCGCTTGTAGTCGTGCCGGTTCCAAGCGTCCATGGCCCGGCCAAAAGCCAGCCGGTCTTCGGGCGAGGCGCTGCTTTCAGAGCCTGTGGGAGCGAGGTTCCCGCCCAACTGCCCGGATAGGATCAGTTCTTCATGGGTTGGAGCCCGGGACAAATCGAGAGGACGCAACGACGTCTGCCTACAGGTATTGCAGTCATTTTTTGCGAATGCTGATGCGGCAAGAAGGCCGGCGAAGACAACGGAAATGGATTTGTGGGCGGTCATATCAGGGCTCCATCAACGGGTTCGAGGATTGTGATGACAGGCGGCGTGGTATCGGCACCCTGTACATCGGGGTCCAGCGGGTCGCCGTCCGCACCGTCGGGTACGCCATCGCAATCGGTGTCCGGGTTGAAAGGATTGGTGCCGAGGGTCGTTTCGTTCTCATTTGCGATGCCATCGTTGTCGATATCAGGATCTTCATCATCCGGGACGCCATCGCCGTCCTGGTCGCCCTGGGGCGAGTTTACAAACGGATCGCAGCCGTCCAGAATACCGTCGCCGTCGGTGTCGGGATTAAGCGGGTCGCTCCATACGCCCCATTTCGTTCCAAGCGCTTCCTCGCCATCTGTCAGTCCGTCGTCGTCCGAATCATCGGAAAGCGGATCCGTTCCATAGAGGAAGATTTCGTCCCAGTCGGAAATCCCGTCGTCGTCCGAATCGCTGGAACCTGCATTCAGCCCGTTCGCCTGCTCGTACAGGTCGCTCAGGCCATCGCCGTCGCTGTCCGCCACGAACTGGCGGGCATGCAGCTTATGGTTGGAGCTGCTCCATTGAGCGGCGTAGAACGCGACTGGCGAACCCTGCGACGTCAACCCGGCGACCGCGTTGACGCTGGACGGGGAGTGATTGACGCCGTTTCCTGTGTATGAACCGCCTAGATCGAACCAGTTCGTTCCTTCGGCGCGGCGGGCGAACACATGGGGTGACGAAGCGCCGTTCCACTGTGCCCATACCGCGAACGTTTCGCCGGTCCCCCTGCAGGAAATGGAGAGGCTTTGGGAATCTATATGGCTGGAAATATCCTTGTGCAGGCCCAGGCCGCTTCCTGAGGATCCGATACTGCCCCACCCGCCTCCTATAAAGCGGCGTACCCAGAAACCGTGCTTTGGTGGCAGGACCAGATTATTGGTGATTACCTGGGCACGATATTCTAGCCATCCGAAATGGACAACGTTGCTTTCGTTGACCGCCAGCGAGGCTAGGCCATAGGCCCCGGTGCCAGCCGCCCCGCCCACACTCCCTCCGAGAGCCGGCCAGGACGAACTTCCGTTCCATTTACGGCAGCGATAGGTCCAATCGTCCCAGTACGTTACCACCGGGCGGTTGTCAGGGCCGATTGCAATGAGCGGATTGAAGAAGCTTCCCTGTCCCGTAATACCGGAAGCGGTCGCCGAATTGCCCAACCCAGCCCAGCTAGTCCCGTTGAAACGGCGGACCTGCACTGAAGTCGGGTTGGCTGCCCGCAGAGAGACGACAACCGGCTGGTTGTTGGTGTCCACCGCCACCCCGCAGCGATCCCAGGTGTTGGTGATGGTAAACTTGAAAATCGTCCCGTTAGTCACTCCATTCACAGCCGTCCAGTCGTTGACCGTCTTTGTGGCCGAGGAGGAAGCTCCCACCATAACGGGCGCTACGCCTGTGGACACAGACCCTCCCACTTCAACCCAGTTGGTCAAACTCCACCGCACCAGGTAGACCATGGCCGTGGAGGTACGCTGCTCGACCCAGGTCACAACCGGCGCATCATCCAGATCGAGCGCCATGTCGAAGCTGTAGATGCCGTTGGTCGCGGACGTGACTCCGCGATCGAGGGAAGAGCCTCCGAACTGCTCCCATCGCCCGGACAGTTGGGCCCAGCTTTCAAGGCTCGCATCGACTGGTGCGCCGAACCACTGCATCACAAACACCTGCGCCTTGCCCTGGTCGTCGTTCGCCTGCCATGCCACGACCGGGCGACCGTATCGATCCTCCTTCGCAACGATGCTCCGCCCGGGTTTCGATACGTGGCGAAGGGCGAGATTGCCTGGCGCGGGGAGGAGCGGGTTCGGGTCGGGCCCCCGGTAAATGGTCGCCGATCCTGAGCCCAGTGTATTGGTGCCGTCGGAGATGAAGTCTCCATCGCTATCGGGGTTGTCAGGAAATGTGCCGCGAAGAAATTCGTCCAGGTTGTCCAATCCGTCGCCGTCGAGATCGCCCAAGGCATCGTCAGGATCGAGCGGAGCCAGCCCGTAGAGAATCTCCCATCCGTCCGGCAATCCGTCGCCGTCCGTATCGGGATCGTCGGGGTCAGTCCTGAATAGAAACTCCTTGTAGTTCTCAGCCCCGTCATTGTCGCGGTCAAGACGTTTGTCGGCATCGTCAAACGGATCGAATCCGTACTGCAACTCCCACCAGTCGGGCATTCCGTCGGCGTCGGAGTCCAGGCCAAGCGCGAAGTCCACCCCCACCACCCGGGAGGTGGCCGACAGGGCAGCCGCCGAGTACTGCCCCCCCTCCTCCAGGTGCGTGTGCTGGCCGTCGCCGTCCGCGTCGATGAAGGCCCGGACGAAGTAGTCGCCGGGCGGCATGCCGGTCAGGACGTAGTCCAGGGGAAACGACACGTAGATGGTCCCGCCCGTCGGGCTGGCCGCCCCCTGCTCCCAGGGGATGACGGCGCTATAGGTGGTGTCCCAGCCGGGGAGGGCGGACGCCAGCACGTGGATGTCGCCCGTGGCCCCGCCCGAATACGAGAGAGCGCCCCAGATGGACGGCTGGTCCTCCATCGTGATGTCCAGATCCGCGAGGTCGTTGGTTGCGAAAACCGCATTCGTGCTGTAGAGCCCCGCGGGCTCCCACAGGTCGTACGCGTGGTTGCCGTTCACATCCATGTAGGCCCTGAGCCAGTAACTGTGCTGGTTCGCTACAAGGTTCGTGTAGGGGCCGGGCGAGGAGAGCACCGACTCCCACTTCTTCGACCAGCTCCCGGCAGACTCCGTAACCGCCTGGACGTGGACCGAGCCGCTTTCCGGCCCGCCGTAGAGAACCTCTCCGGAGAGGTATGCGCCGTGGGATTCGTCGTCGTCGGGATCGGTGTCCAGGACGAAAATCTCCAGCGCGTCGCCGAACCCGTCGGCGTCGGTGTCGAGGTCGTGGTTCCCCGCCGCGTAGAAGGCCGCGTCATTATCGACATATTCTGTATCGAGCCAGACAATGCTGGCCAGCCCGGTCGTCGACAGCGGGTCGGATACGCGCCGCCAGTCCCGCTCCATCAGGTCGCTCGCCCTGAAGACCTCCAGCCGGTTCGTGAAGGCCTCGGGATAGCTGATTTCAAGCTGGAGCCCGTTGGTCATCCTGGCCAGGCCGGTGATCACGATGTTCGTTCCCGCCTCCATGGACATCATCATGAGCCCACTACCCTCTTCGTCCATAAGAGACTGACGGTACTCGGCCACCTTGGCCCTGGCGTAGAGGTAGCGCTCCACGTACTCTGCCGGGATAAGCTTAACCAGCATTTCCACCCGGGCCGCGTCGTTGGCCGATTCGTGGCGAAAAATCTCGGCAATCGAATAGGCCCCCAGGTAGAGGCCCGGCATGCGCGCCTTCAGCCAGCCGAAGGGCTCGTAACCGGCGGGGGGCTGTACAGAAAACAGGAACCCTCCATCGCGGCCATAAAAGTTGAGATGGCGCGTTTCGCGGTCCTCGGCGACTCTCAGCGGGTACACCGGTACGCTGTATTCGTACTCCTGCCGACCGGCAAGAGCTTCTCCGAAGCTCTTAGGAAAGTCGTCCCAGGAGAAGGGTACCAGTGACGGCATAGCCTGACGGAGGCGGAGGCTTTCGGACGGCGGCGTAATGATCGCGTAATCGTCGCGCGTTTCGCGGACCAGCTCACCCAAGTCTTGGGGGCCCCTGGCCTGCCAGGCCATCAACTCCTTGTAAGCCGAAAAATCGATGGGTGACTCGGATCTGTACGCCTGCTGCGAAAAGGCGAGCAGGGCGTATAGGCAGCCCGAGCAGAATATAAGCGCTGCGGCGGCATTGATTCCCTTCAATGATCTCATGACTTTCCTTCCTTAATGATGCTGCCTAACCACCCCAGCAATGCCACGAATGACCATGGCAAGGGAACAAAAAGGCGCGGACTCCCAGCCCATGCCTCATCTGAGGGACCGCGAAGCCCCACGCCGAAACACAAGACCGGGAGCCGCGCCCATTTGGGCGCGTCTCCGCATGTCTCGCTTCGGCATGAGAAAATTCGCGGTTTTCAGATGAAACGATAACTGCGTAAAACGCAAAACTGGCTTTGTAAGAACAACGTTCCTCTAGGCTGTTCGCCGGAACCGCTTGAGTCCTCGCATAGGAAGTCTCTTTGTGGCGAGAAAATTTGATGACTTATTTACTATGAGTTCTGCGCACGGGCCAAGCAGACGATTGTTCTACGAGGATCGGGACCATCACCGGGGCGAAGATGCGTGAAGCCTAACGACCGCCTACCCCCGGGCGCGGGAGGCTGAACGGGTCTGGGCGAACATTTCCAGCACGAGCATTTCTAGCTGCTGGTAGGGAGAGAGCTGGGTGGAGCTGACCATCTTTTCATGGGTCCGCACGATCAGGGTCATCAAGTTCCCTAGCTGGCGCAGGCTGTAGGCCGATGCCTGTTCGCACATCAGCATGAGCCGGTAGGGATGCATTTTCGCGGTGTTCGGATCGAGCCCCCCTACCGTCGCCGCGACCTCGGGCGAGTCCGCCAACTCCGCCACGGCGTAGTTGGCGCTCTTGCGGGTGAGGCGCAGCCACTTCCGGTCAAGCAGGTCACGCACGATGAGGAGCTGGCTAAAGTGCCGTTCGACGTTGATCATCAGCCCCATCGCCGAGTCGCCCTGGACCTCGAGCTGGTGGAGCAGCCGGAGAGCGCGGGGCAAATCCTGTTTGCCGAGGGCGTCACTCAGGTCCCAGCCGGCATCGCTGCGGGTGCGAGCGACCATGAGCTGTACATCGTCCACCGTGACCTTGCCGGGCTTGCCCTTGTAGAGCATGAGCTTCTCGGCCTCCATGTGGATCTGGCGCTGGTCGGCCCCCACCCGGTCGAGAAACATCTCCAGCGCGTCGTGGCCGAGGGAGAAACCGGCCTCCTTGAAAATGTCCAGTACCCGGTCCCGGGAAAAGCTCTGGATCTCCTTGGCCTTATCGGGGAGGGCGCAGGCGGTGACCTGTCCGCCCGCGTCGCACGTTTTGAAGA
>CBFGVE010000186.1:0-5584 GCA_965651915.1 uncultured bacterium | reverse complement strand
GGGTCCCTGTGGGTCGCCGGACAAATGCCGCGCGATCCCGGGCGCCGGGAGTTCGTCGAGCGGGCGATCGCCGCGGGCGCGGCCGGGGCCGCGCTGCTCACGGGCCTGGGCGGCATCCTGTACGCGGCCCGCGGCCCGCGCGTGAAGGACGTGCAGGTTCCCCTGCGCGCCCTGCCGGCGGCGGGAGACGGCTACGTGATCGCCCAGCTCACCGACATCCAGCACGACTACGGCGACATCATCATCTCCACCATGCACGTCCACCTCGACCACCACAACTGCATGGAGGTTCTCGCCGTCCGCGGAAAGGCCCGCGAGGTCAAGGCGATGGCCGACCGGCTCATCGCGACCCGCGGCATCAAGCACGGCACCCTCACCCTCACCACGACCGGCAAGGACATCCCCGCCTAACGGTCAACGACACCCACACCCCACAATCAAGGAAAGAACCCGCTCCATGCACACGACCAGGCTGGCCCTCATCCCCACCATCGTCCTCGCGTTCGGCGCCGCGCTGAACGCCAGCGCCCACCACGCGATGGAATACATCTCGCTCGAAGGCTACAGCACCGCCGCGAAGGGCCAGGGGATCTTCCTCCTGCACTATGACTACCTATCGGACGACCGCGACAATCCCGACGCCGACCACTGGGAGATCACCCCCGGCATCTCCTACGGCGTGACCGACCGCCTCATGGCCAGCATCCACACCCACTTCGCCAAGTTCGGCGTGGACCACGTGGTCGCCGAACGCCGCGACGAGTTCCGCCCCAATGGCCCCTCCCCTTTCATGGAGGCCGTCGCCGGATCCCTCCAGTACCGCCTCACCGAGGGCCTGCCGGTGAATATCGCGGTGGGCGTGGGCCTCGAACTGCCGTTCGACCGGGCCCGCGAACTTCTCGGCAGCGAAGACCCCGTCTACCTTGGCTCCCTGATCCTGGAGCGCGAGTTCGGCCAGCACAGCAACCTCACCCTCAACCTCGGCTACGAGAGCGAGGGCAGCGAGGACGAATTCGCCTGGGCGCTCGGGGTCAAGACCCCGCTTTCCGCCGCCCCCCACGGCATCGCGGGCGGCATCGAGGTCTTTGGTCTGTTCGACCAGCCGGCGGACAACTGGTCGGTACTGCCCGGGGTATACATACCGATCGGCGGGCAGACCCGACTGAAGACCGGCATCGAGGTGGGCCGCGACGAAGGCGCACACACCCTGCGGGCGAGCGTGTCCCTCATGCATATTTTCTAGGTCGCCATGCCAGGCCTCCTATCCAGATTCGCCGCCACCGTCACGCTGGCGGCGTGGTTCAACGGACCCGCGCAGGCCCATGAGCACTGGGTTTCGGCCTCCCAGCTCTATCCCGGTGCCGGGGCGGAGGTGGAGGTGCGGCTCGGAAGCGGACACCACTTTCCCCGCAGCGTAATGGCGCTGGGGGACGCGGTTATCGCCCGGCTCGCACTCACGCCGGCCGGCACGGGCGAAGCCCAGCCGATCCCGAGCCATATAGAGGGAACGCAGCGCCAGGGCGTCGCCCCGCTCGGCGATCCCGGGGTGTACCGCCTCGACCTCGCGCTGAAGCGTCCCCGCAGCGAAGCCGTTGTCTACCGCGCCCGCGCCCTGATTATCGCGGGGAATCGCGACGAACCGGCGCGCTACACCAGTGGACAGGGGCTCGAAATCGTTCCCGCCAGCGGGCTCTCTGCGCTGCGGCCCGGCGATGCGCTCGATCTCCTGCTGATGCTCGACGGGAATGCAGCCGAAGGAACCCTCAGCGTACGGGATCCCGAGGGACGAACCCGCCTCCTCGGCACCGCGCCAGACCGCCCCGCCCGCATCACCGCGCTGAAGGCCGGCACCTACTTCGTCCACAGCCAGCACACCGGCGTCGGGGTCTCGCTGGTGTTCGCGATCCAAGGAGGTTCCGTGCCATGAAGCCCCACTCAAGCGTCCTCGCCCTCCTCCTCGCCACCGCCCCGGCGTGGGGCCATGGCAGCCACATCGAGCCCATCGACGGGGCCCTCGCCATCCGCGCCGTTTATTCGGATGGGTCGCCAATGGCCGACTGCGAGGTGCTGGTTTTTGCCGGGGATGCGCCCGACACCCCGCAGCTCAGCGGCGCAACCGATGCCCAAGGCCGCTTCGCGTTCATCCCTGAGAACGGAGTCCTCTGGACCCTGGTTGTCAACGATGGCCTGGGACACGCAGCACGGCATACCTTCGACCTCGCGGCGAGACCGCAGCGGAGCGGGTCCCTCATCCGAACGCACCGCGGACTAGGCACCCTGGCGGGAATCGGCATCATCTTTGGCCTTTTCGGTGTCTACGCCCTGTTTAGACGCGGCCGGTGCGAACGCGGGACTGAACCATGCACATAGCCGAAGGCATCCTACCCATGCCGATCGCCCTCGGCGGCGCGCTCATCGCGGCGGTCGGGGTGGCCCGGGGCCTCCGGGCGATGGACGACCGCTCCATGCCGCGCACGGCGATGGTCTGCGCGGTGCTGTTCGCCTCCTCCACCCTGATCCATCTTCCGCTGGGTCCGTCGAGCGTCCACCCCGTACTCAATGGCCTCGCCGGCCTGCTGCTCGGCTGGGCGGCAGTACCCGCTTTTCTGATCAGCCTGCTGCTCCAGGCGCTGGTGATGCAGTATGGAGGCATCACCAGCTTGGGGGTGAACACGCTGAATCTAGCCCTGCCTGCGGTACTGGCCCACGCATGCTTTTCCCGGGCGCTGAGCCGCAGCACCCGGGGACGCCAGGCAGCGAGGATCGGTGCTGCTGCGAGCCTCCTGGCGCTGGGCCTATCCTTCGCGCTCTGGTCGGGCAGCCTGCTGCTGGTGGGGCGCCCCCTCCGCTTCGTGATCGGCATGGCCGCGCTTCCCCACCTCGGCCTGATGCTGGCGGAAGCGCTGTTCACCGCCAGCGCGGTTGGCTTCCTCTGGCGGGTCAACCCCTCGATCTTTGCCAAGCCACCAGGAACCGGAGGCCAGTCCGAATGAGCTGCGTGGGCTACTTCGAGGGCGACACCCCGGTTCACCGGCTCGACCCGAGGCTGCGGATCGTGGCCGCGCTGGTGTTCTGCCTGGGAACCGCCACCCTCCGCAGCGCGGCCCCCGCAAGCGCCGCCGGCCTGGTCGCGGCAAGCCTGGCTCTGCTTGCCCGGCTCCCCCCGGAGCGGCTGATTCGCCGCCTCCTCCGGTTTAACGTGTTCATGGGTATGGTCTGCATCATGGCCCCGCTCTCGGCAATAGCCGCCACCGACCCTTCGGCCACCGGTCACTTTGCCTCGCCGCAGAGCGCGCTGGCGTGGGCCGGACTGCTCGCCCTCAAAGCCAATGCCATCGTGATCGCGATCGCCGCTCTACTGGGCACGGTGGAGCCGTTCGCCCTGGGCTACGCCTTTCGCCAGCTCCACGTGCCCGCCAAGCTTGTCCATCTCTATATCTTCACCGTGCGGCACCTGGACCACCTCTACCGCCAGCACGTCCACCTGCTGCGGGCGATGAAGGTTCGCGCCTTTCGCCCCCGCATGGACCTACACACCTACCGAAGCTACGCCTATCTTGTCGGGGTGATGCTGGTGCGCAGCCTGGAGCGCTCGGAGCGCGTTCTCGACGCCATGCGTTGCCGGGGGTACACGGGGGACTTCCATTCGCTACGCCAGTTCGCCCCGCAGCGCGGCGACACCGTCTTCGCCACCGCCTTCCTCGCCGCGATGGGCCTCCTTGCCCTCTACGCCTGGATGGGTTACTAATGGCCTCTCGCTCGCAATCTTTGTCTCGATCTTTGTCGAGAATCCGTCCCAACCACGGGTTGATTGGGCTCTTTGATGTAAGCAGCTGGTGGCCGCAGCAGCAGAGACTGCCGAAGGCCTCGATTCTAAAAAATTAGCGACAAAGATCGAGACAAGGATAGAGACAAAGAGCATCGACTTTTGAATAACCGCCGCCCCCTCTCCGCCATGCCTCCGACCGAACTGATTGCCGCCGACGAGCTTTCCTTCGCCTACCCCGGCGACGCGCCGGTGCTCCGCTCCGCCTCCCTCCGGCTAAACGCGGGGGAACGGCTGGGACTGCTCGGCCCCATCGGCAGCGGGACGTCCACCCTCCTGCGCCGCCGGGTGGGGCTGGCGGTGCCTGCCCCGGGAAGCCTGCGTGTTTTCGGCGGCGCGCGCCGGCGCGAGCGCGACTTCATCGAGGTGCGGCGACGGATGGGCCTGCTCTTCCAGGAGGCCGAGGATCAGCTCTTCTGCCCCACTGTGGAAGAGGACATCGCCTTCGGGCCCCTGAATCTAGGCTGCACGACGGAGGAGGCGCGGCAAAGGGTCCGCGAGAGCCTGGGCGCCGTGGGACTTTCCGGCTACGAGGAGCGGATTACCCACCACCTCAGCGGAGGCGAAGCGAAGCTGGTCGCGCTCGCCGCCGTGCTGGCGATGCGACCGGAGGTGCTGCTGCTCGACGAGCCAGTGTCGAGTCTCGACGAAGCGGCCACCCAGAGGGTGACCCGGCTCCTGGCCACCCTGCCCCAGGCCATGATCATCGTCTCGCATGACTCCACGTTTCTTGACGCGGTGGCGACCCGCCGGCTGCACCTGTACAACGGGCGACTCCATGAGCATAGCGGTCGCCTTTAATCCACAGCCGCGCATCAAGCGCCTGCAATTGTCCGATATTATCCGATTTTTTTGGTTTTAATGTTTGCATATGCCTGCTT
The DNA here is from genome assembly GCA_965651915.1 of uncultured bacterium. Taxonomy (GTDB): domain Bacteria; phylum Verrucomicrobiota; class Kiritimatiellia; order CBFGVE01; family CBFGVE01; genus CBFGVE01. The sequence goes on along the minus strand of CBFGVE010000186.1, from coordinate 877 downwards.
TGCTTTATTCCGTTGCGTTTGAGCCTCCACACGAACCATAGTCGAGCCGTTCCAATTCATCAGCCCCCACCCCCATACAGCGAGAACATCATGTCGGTTCCAGCCCAAAAGGAAGCTTGTGAGCAAATGCTTGGCAGCTTTGACCCAGCCGTCCGAAGGGATGGACTGGCCACGCTTGCCGAACTGGCCGAGTCCCAGGCGCTGAGCCTGCCCGAGCCCTCGAACTGGATCAACCTGCACGGCCACAGCTTCTTTTCCTACAATCCGGACAACTACTCCCCCTCCGAGTTCGCCTGGCGGGCGCGTAAGCGCGGTCTCGCCCTGGCCGGCCTGGTCGATTTCGATGTACTCGACGGGGTGGACGAATTCCTGGACGCGGCCCGCGACCTTCACCTCAAGGCAATCGCCAGCATCGAGTCCCGGGTGTACGTCCCCGAGTTCGCCGACCGCGAAATCAACTCGCCCGGGGAGCCCGGCATCGCCTACCACATGGGCATCGGCTTCCCCTCCTCCTCTGTGCCCGGCCCTGCCCGGGCGTTCCTACAGCAGATGCGGTCCAGCGCCGCGCAGCGCAACCGGGAGCTGGTCGCCCGGGTCAATGCCTTCACCGCTCCGCTCGCGCTCGACTACGATCAGGACGTAGTGCCTCTCACCCCTAAAGGCAACGCCACCGAGCGGCACATCTGCGCGGCCTACGCCGCCAGGGCGCACCGCCAGTTCCCCGACGCCGGGGCGCTCGAAGCCTTCTGGACCGAGAAGCTGGGTCCCCTGCCCGCCGGGATCGATCTTCCCGAAGGTCCCAGGCTCCAGGCGCTGATCCGCTCCAAGACCATGAAGCGCGGCGGACCCGGCTATGTGCAACCCGGCCCGGACTCCT
>CBFGVE010000185.1:0-5587 GCA_965651915.1 uncultured bacterium | reverse complement strand
TCTGGTCCAGCACCCCGGCAGCCTGTATCTCCGGGCCTTCCGCTTCCATCAGCGCCTGGCCGGCCTGCCGCGCCTCGTCTCCGCCGCTCAGGCAGAGGTAGAGCCCCGCCCGGAACGTCCCGCCATACTGGCCGACCCATTCGCGGGCTGCGGCGGCGCGCTCGGCCGGCTGCTCCGACAGCAGGCGGGCGGCCAGCCCGCTTTCGCTAGCGAACCGCACCGGCTCGCCGCCACGGAGCGCCGCAAGGGCCTGGGCGTAGCGGGGCGCGATCTGCGGCAGGGGATGGGTCAGCAGCCGCGCGGCAAGCCCCCCCACCGCCTGATCCCCCATGGCTCGCAGACGCCCCCAGTCCTCCCAGGCCAGGTAGTACTCCATGCGGGAGGTGAGATCGTGGGGACGGTAGCTGACCCGGGCGAGCAGGGTGGCGATCCGCCGGGCCATCGTCCGGTCCGATACCGGCAAGCGCTCGGCCAGCAGGCGCTCCGAAGCGCTGCCGAAGACCAGCAGGCTGCGGGCCGCCTCGTCGGCCACCTGCGGGTCCGGATCGCCTAGTACGCCGATGAGCGGCGGGATCGCCTCCGGGTGCTTGAGCTGGCCAAGCACCATCACCGGCATGCGGCGATAGTCGGGGTAGGGGTAGCGGACCGCCTCGGAGAGCGGCTTGAGGGCCGCCTCGGGAAAGAGGAAATTGGCGACCACCCAGTCCTCGGCCCCCACCCGAATGTAGGCCAGATCCTCCGCGCCTAGGCCTTTCAGGTCCATGTCGAGCAGGCCCTGGGCGATACCCCGCCGGAGTTCGCGCGGCAGGTCGGTACGGCGGAGCTGTTCGAGCAGGATATCCGCCGATTCGGGCCCCGTCTGGGCCACCACCAGCGCGGCCCGCAGCGCCACATCGCCAATGCGGCTGGCAAGCTGGGGGCGCAGGCGCTCGGCGAGCGCGCGGCCAAGACGGGCGGCAGTTTCACGTAGCGCCTGAACCAGGGCCCGGTCGGTTTCGTAGGTTCCCAGCAGCAGGGCGGGCGCGGTCTCCGGCAGCAGCCGGGAACCCATGGCCTGGGCGGCAGCCAGCCGGACGCCGAGGTCGGCATCCGCCAGGTAGAGGCGCACGACCCGGCGGCCCGCTTCGGGGTCCTTCCACAACTGCAGCGCCTGTATCGCGCGGATGCGCACCTGGGGATCGGAGTCCTCGCTCATCTCCAGCAACCCCGCCAGACTTTCCGTTCCGAGCTGGCTCACCGCCGCCTGGGCAGCGACCCGCCGGCGGATATCGGGACTCTCCAGCAGCGGCAGCAGCAGCGGGACCGCCTCGCGGACCTCCAGGCGGCCCAGCAGCAGGATAACGGTGGGGTTCAGCTCGAATCCCTCTTCCCGGACCAGGCCCAGCAGCAGCTCGCCTACGCCTTCGGGATGGCCCTCCAGCGCCTCGGCGGCGGCGGCGGCGACCAGCCGGTCGGGGTCGCGCAGAAGGCGCACGAAGCGGTCTCGGGCGGCGAGCGGGGCCAAACGGCCCAGCAGCTCCACCGTGCGCGCCCGGGCCATGCGGTCGCCCGCACCCAGCCCAGCCAGCAGGTGGGGGACCGCTGCATCGCCCGCCTTCTCCAGCACCTTCGCCGCCTCGGTGGAGGGCGACGTGGGGATAGAGGCGCGCCAGCCGACGCCCGGAAGCGTCACTGGGCGCACGTCCCCCAGCAGCTCCACCAGCCGGGGAAGCTGCGAGGCCTCTACCTGAGGGGCCTTGGCCATTTCGAGCAGCGCCCGGCAACGCCCGGCCGGATCTCCCGCCGCCAGCCGCTCCACCAGCGGCGCAGGCTGCAACGGCTCGCCGATTGCTGGCGCAGAGACCGCCGCGAGCAGGCACAGTGCAAAAGCCGCACACTGTGCGGCGCGGCCTGACACCACCTCCTGAAGGATCGAGGTCGAACTATACATTGCGTTTGGCGCGGCGGGTCCAGCGGGAAAGCATCATGCGGTCGACCACCCGGTCGGGCAGCAGCGCCTTGATTTTGGGGCCAAGATGAGCGGGAAGAGTGACCGGGTAGCGGGTGCGGGGCCGGGCCGACTCGAGGGCGTGGGCGATCTTCCCGGCCACCGCCTCCGGAGGCAGGGCGAAGCGGTCCTCGGGATTCGAGCGGCTGCGCCGCCGCTCCAGCTCGTGGGCATAGGCCTCGGCGAAGGTCGAAGCGGAGAAATCGAGCACCTCGTCGGCCTGGGTCGCCGAGCGTTCGCGGAAACGGGTGACGATGGGGCCGGGCTCGACCAGCGACACGCTGATGCCCGCCAGCCCTAGCTCGATGCGCAAGGCGTCGGACAGCGCTTCGAGCGCGAACTTCGATGCCGAGTACCAGCCGAAGAAAGGCAAGCTCAGCCGGCCCACCACCGAGCTGATGTTCACGATGCGGCCCCAGCCCTGGCGACGGAACTGGGGGATCAGCCGGTTGGTGAGATCCTGAAGCCCGAAAACGTTGGTCTCGAACTGCTGGCGCATCGCGCTGCGCGGCACATCTTCGAGAGCGCCGGGCTGGCCGTAGCCCGCGTTGTTCACGACCCCTCCCAGCCCCTCGCCGAACCGGGCGAGCACCGCGTCTGCCGCCGCCGCCACCGAGGCCTCGTCGGCCACGTCGAGTGCGATGGGGTCGAAGCCCGCCGCGCGCAGGCGGTCCAGATCCCCGGGCTTGCGGGCGGTGGGCGCCACCGTCCAGCCCCGGTCCCGGAGCACCCGAGCCGCCGCCTCGCCAATGCCGGAGGAGCAGCCGGTGACAAGCACCGTTTTACAGCGAACCAGGGGATACTTCATGCGGGCTCCATGCGGGCGGCTAGGTTTCGGACAGCGCCTCGTCCTCCTCGGACACGCGCAGCACCTCTTCGATGGTCGTGATTCCGCCGAGCACCTTGGTCCAGCCGTCGTCGCGCAGCGTGCGCATGCCGTGGCGCAGCGCGGTCTGCTTGATCAGGCTCGACGACTCGCGCTGGACGATCAGCGGGCGGATGCGCTCGTCCACGACGATGATCTCGTAGATGCCGGTACGGCCGCGGAATCCGGTGCCCCGGCACTCCTCGCAGCCCACCGGCTCGTAGATCGTTCCCTCGGACAGGCGGTCGAGCGGGAAGCCCATCGTGGAAAGGAAAGCCTCGTCGACCGCAAGCGGGCGCTTGCAGGCCGGACAGAGCCGCCGCACCAGGCGCTGGGCGACCAGCGCCTCGACCGACGAGGCGACAAGGAAAGGCTCGATCCCCATATCCACCAGACGGGTCACCGCGCCGGCCGCGTCGTTGGTGTGCAGCGTGCTGAACACGAGGTGGCCGGTCAGCGCGGCGCGGATGGCGATCTCGGCGGTTTCGCGGTCGCGGATCTCACCCACCATGATCACGTCGGGATCCTGGCGCAGGATATGGCGCAGGCCCATCGCGAAGGTGAAGCCGATCTCGGGACGGATCTGCACCTGGTTTACCCCCGCCATCTCGTACTCGATGGGATCCTCGACGGTGATGATGCGCTTGTCCACCGAGTTGATCGTGTGGATCCAGGCGTAGAGCGAGGTGGACTTTCCCGAGCCAGTGGGGCCAGTCACCAGGAGAATGCCGTGCGGCTTACGGATCTGCTTGTTCAGAATTTCGGCGTCGCGGTGGTGCAGGCCGAGCTTATCCAGGCCCAGCAACCCGCTCTGGCGCATGAGCAGGCGGAGGCTGACGCTCTCGCCGTAGACCGTGGGCATGGTGCTCACGCGGACATCGATCTCCTCGCCCTGGATGCGCACGCTGATGCGGCCGTCCTGCGGGAGGCGTTTTTCAGCGATATCCATGTGCGACATCACCTTGATTCGCGAGATGATCGCCGCCTGGAAGCGCTTCAGCGAGGCCGGCACCGGGGTCTGGTGCAGCACCCCGTCGATGCGGTAGCGGATGCGCAGGGTTTCCTCCATCGGCTCCAGATGGATATCGGTCGCGCGGTCCTGGTAGGCCTCCCAGATGATCTGGTTCACGAACTTGACGACCGAGGCCTCCTGGTCCAGCTCGTTGAGGTCCTGGCGGAGGATATCGGCCTCGGGGGCGACATCGATGCGGTCGTCCTGGATCATGCGGTCGAGGGTGTCGGCCCCTACGCCGTAGAACTTCTTGGCGGCGGCGGCGAGGTCGGCCGCCGGGCTCAGGGCGAGCTTGATGCGCAAGCCGGAGGCCAGGCGCAGGGCGTCGGTCAGGCCGGGGATGAAGGGATCGTGCACCGCGACCCGCAGCGTGGTCCCCTCGGCGGCAACCGGGATCACGGCGTACTGGAAGACTGCCTTGGTAGGCAGCTTGTCGAGCACCTCCTGGTCAATCGCCGCCTCGGCCAGCCGCATGAACGGCAGCCCCATGGCCTGGGCTAGCGCCTCCAGAAAGGTATCCTCGCGGGCAAGCCCCTGGCTCACCACGCTGTGGACGAGCGGCTCGCCGCTCTCCTGGCGCAGGCGAAGCAGCTCGGCCACTTGGCCCTCCTCGAAGAGGCCGGTGCGGTCGAGAAGCTGGGCAAGTCGGGCGGAACCATTGACGGTCATAGGCGGGCGGGTGATCTGGCAGGCAAAGGGTTGACAGAATGAGTTGACGGAATGTAGCGGGACGAAAGCGGCCAGCATAGGCCCGCCCCACCCGCAGTGTCAATGCGAGCCTTCCCGCAACAAAAAAGGGGTCAGCCCGTGATTTGTCGCATTTTGCCCCCCACCCTGCCTCCAGGCGCACTCCGCCAAGGTTGGGTCGGCAATGGATTCTGCCCGCCCTCCGGCATACCCACCCACCGCAGTCCATTGTTCGGAACCCAGCGCCATCCACCGTTCCAATCCCCGGACACACCCGACACCCCCCTTTCCGTTCCATCCATTCCGACAAAGATGGAAAAGATAACCCTTGCCGCCTCCACCCCGCCTGCTAGGATTCCACCACCTTGGGCGCATGCGTGCCAAACCGTTGCCAACAAAGAACCTCCCAATCGACCTCCGGGGCCACCCAAACCGCCCCACCTGGGTATTTCGGACATCGAAGCGTCGAATACGACTGTTGGCCGAGAAGAAATGAAGCAGATAGTCCAAATCATGATGATCGTGAGCGGTCTTACGCTCGCAGGGTGTGCGAGCCTGTCGCAACGGTTTCACACCTGCGACCCCACCGACTGGGCTTGCTGCGTCTCCCCGATTCGGCAGCCGCGCTACGTTTATCCGGGCACCCAGGTTGATCTCAGAGGCCTAGCCATACCGTTCTGGTCCTCAGGGGATGCCCTCTACGACGGCATGACCTGCATATTCTATCCCATCCCATTGATCGACCTCCCGCTTTCATTCGTAGCGGACACCGTTTTCTTGCCCTACGACATCTATATGGTTACGCGTGGCGGGAAGGCCAGATACAGAGAGGACATTAGGAAGGCCCCCGAACCGATGGTCCCAGGCGTCTCCGAAACCAGAGACGACGAAGCAGGTTCCGGATCGCCACAACCGTGATGTCGCCCCAGTAAACCACCCCCCACGCGCGAATCTGCCATGGCCTTCAACATCGCCGCCCTCATTCTCCTCGGCCTGCTGGCCGACTGGCTGTTCCGGCAGTTCCGTTTCCCCGGAC
>CBFGVE010000184.1:0-5640 GCA_965651915.1 uncultured bacterium | reverse complement strand
TGAAGCGAACGTACGCCATTAAATCAATCGATACAATCTATTTCAATGCCTGCTTTTAATGTTGAAATAAGAGACGCTTGCAATAATCTTATTATTAAATGTACTTATTACAATTTCTACCAGAACTCGTAGCGGCCACAGACCAGCACGTAGAGTCCGAGGAGGAAATTGGTCACTCCGTGGGCGACGCAGGCGGCCCAGACGTCGCGGGTGCGGATCACGTAGGCCCCGTAGATCAGCCCGGTGAGGAATCCAACCACCACGCGGTCGTGTACCAGGGAAAACATCAGCGCGGTGATTAGGTAGGGCGACCAGCGGAAAAACCCCAGGTCGATTTTCAGGAAGTTCGAGGCGACGAGCCAGCGGTAGAGGAAGCCCCGCCAGAAGAACTCCTCGATGATGGCGATCACCACCGCCGAGCCGAACAGACGCATCGCGGTAAGCGGCCACCCGCAGATTTCTGGCGCGTACGGTGTTTCCGCCGGCCACTCGGCCACACTCCACGGCGGTACCACGCCTAGCAGGAGATAGCCCCGGTACAGCCCGGGGAAATGCTGCTGCACGAAGGCCGTTTCGGGGAAGACCCAGAGTCCGAACACCAGCGCCCCCACCCCCATCGCGCCGGGCAGATTGCGGATGCGCAGGGCGGGATACCAGCGCCAGGGCGCCATGTAGAGCAGCAGGGCAAGCCCCACCGCGGTCCGGACCGCGTAGTGGACGCCCGAGGCCGGGGCGAGCAGCGACATCAACACCACCCAGGCGATGAACGGAAGCGCGTGGATCCAGACGGCGTTCTGGATCACCGTCTTCTGGTCGTCGGCTGGGATGGGAGCGATGGCAGACATCCGCACCCCATGCTACCGCCCGCCACGCCCAAGTCAACAAAAAGGGGTCAGTCATTTATTATTGTCATTTTACCCGCTTCTCTGCCGTCGAAACGCTTGACCTCGCCTGTTCGCCCGCTATGATCCGGCCCATGAATACGCTCCCCCGAATCCTCCCGCTGCTCCTTCTGGCGCTTCCGCTCGCAGCCCCGTGCCTGGCCGAGCCGCCTTCCCGGGTGTCTTTCGAGCCCCCCGCCCCACGCATCGGCGAGGCGGTCACCTTGCTCGTGCGCGACAGCAAGCCCGGCGGCCACGTCCGCTGGGGGGTAAACGGACGGGGTGGAAGCTGGCAGGCGCCCCACCCGCTGCACTGGCCCTCCGAAACGGTGCTGATCGACCATGGGGTCGCGGTGGAAACTCCGCTTCCGGCACCGGGTCAGGACGGTGTATCGAGGCTTGTTCTCGGCCCGTTCGACGGCGGGGGCCAATGGGTCCGCTCCCTCCACGTAGCCCTCCGCTGGGGAAAGAAATGGGACTCGAACCAGGGGAAGAATTACAACGTGGACCTCGATTCCGCTCCCGCCGCCGGGAAGCCCGGTATCACCTTCGTTGCGGCAAGCACGAATCTGACATCCCTACCGCACCGGCTCGAAATCGAGGCCGAAGGCGCCAGCCACGTCGAGTGGTGGCTCAACGGCGAGCCGCTGGGCTGCCTTCGGTCCCCGCCGTGGGAATGGACTTTCGATGCGCTGCCCTACGGGCGGCACCGCGTGCTGGTCGTCGCGGGCGGCCCCGAAGGCCGGCGGCTCGCCGAGACCGAACTATGGCGCCAGCCCGTTGTACGCCGCGAACCGCTTCCCGAAGGGCTCGCCCAGGGCGCCAGCCGACTGGACGACGACCGCACCTGGGGCTTCCACCTCTACGCCCCGGACAAGCGCTTCGTTTCACTTGTGGGCGGCTTCAACGACTGGGACCCCGAGGCCACCCCTCTGGCCTACGGTGGCGACGGCTCGTGGTGGACTTCGCTCGAACTCGCCGAGGGGGTCCACGAGTACCAGTACCTGGTGGAGGGCGAACTCCAGGTGGCCGATCCCTACAGCGTCGAGGTCGCCTGGCAGGATGCAAAAGGCGTACAGAGTCCCCTCCCCAGGCTGGCGCGCAGCGTATTGGACACCCGGCGGACCTGGGAGGGACCGGTGGAAGGCTATGCGCGGCCCGCCCTGGACCAGCTCATCATCTACGAGCTGCACCTGAAAGACTTCGCCGGCGCGGGCGGATTCGCCGCGCTGGCCGAAAAGCTCGACTACATCCGCGACCTCGGCGCAACCGCCCTAGAGCCCCTGCCCATCCAGGAATTTCCCGGCGGAACGAGCTGGGGCTACAACCCCGCCTTCCACTTCGCGCCCGAGCGGGCCTATGGAAGTCCGGCCGAGCTGCGCCGGCTCATCGCGGCCGGCCACGAGCGGGGGCTGGCCTTCATTCTCGACGCCGTGCTCAACCACACCGACCGGGGCGCTCCGGTCTGCCGGCTCTACGGCGACGACTACGACGCCAACCCCTACTTCTATGTGTTTGAAGGCGACAACTGGGGCTTCCCGAAGATCGACCAGCACAGCCCCCATTTCCAGAAGCTCGCCGCCGACTACCTCCGCTTCTGGCTCGAGACCTACCGCGTGGATGGCTTCCGCTACGACGCGACCCGCTGGACCGAGTGGGGCGGCGCGCCCGGCGAGGAATGGGGCGCGGCGGGGTTCGCCCTCGCCGCCAAGCGGGCCGATCCCCAGTCCTACCAGATTGCCGAGCACATTCCCGGCGACCCCGAGCTGATGAAGCAGACCGAGATGGATGCCGAATGGGACGCCCACTTCCGCTGGCGGGTGCGCGAGACCCTGCGCACCGGAAAGATCGAAGACAAATCCGACCTGCTGCGCGTCATCGACCCTTCGCTCGGCGCCTACGGCTCGCCCTGGCACCGCATGGTCTACACCGAGAGCCACGACGAGCAGAGGGTGATGCGCGAGCTGCTCGACGAAGGCTACGCCCTGCCCGAGGCGCTCCGGCGCGCCGAAACCGCCCTGCTCCTGACCCTCACCGTGCCCGGCATCCCCATGGTCTACGCCGGGCAGGAGTTCGGCGAGGATACGCCCAAGGTCGTCGGCCCCAACCCGCTCGACTGGGCGAAGCTGGAGAAGCCCGCCTACGCCCGGCTACACGAGCGGGCCGGGGAACTCATCCGCCTGCGCCGCGACCATCCGGCCCTCCGCAATGGCGCCATACGCATCGACCACTGCGATCCCGCGACCGGGATCCTCGCCTACACCCGCGGCGCCGGAGACGAGCAGCTCCGCATCGCGGTCAACTTCAGCCGGAGCCCCCAGGACTACGACGGGCAGCCCCTGGGGCCGGGCGAAGGCCGTATTCTCGCGCCCTAGCTGGAATGTCCGACCCTTGGACTTGCCGCCACCCCTCGGCTCCGAACCTTGGAACCCGCTCCAGGCACTACAAACCGCACTGCCTAACCCACTAGGTTTAAACAGCTTGCAGCCCAAAGCAAAACAATCGCCTTTTCCTAGTCAAAACCACACCATCCCGATTCAGATTAGCAGCGAAAAAAGCCACCTTTTCCCATTGCAATAACGCTAAACTCGGGTAGCATGACTCCTAGTTGGAGACTGGCCTCCCACCGACCTATGGAAGTTGCCATGAAGAAGCTTGCCGTCATCGCCGCAATCGCCCTCGGGACCGTGCTTACCGCGCAGGCCGATCTCATCGCCTATTTCAACATGGGCACGGCCACCCCCATCGCCAATCCGCTTTCTCCCTTCGAGCAGGCATTGGGCGTGAACGCCTCCCTGTCATTCGGGGTGACCAACGCCACCGCCGACGGAATAGCCGGCACCTCGTACACCGATCCGGAAGTCAACGGCGGCAGCTCGGTTGCTGCGGGCCGGGCTATTTCCTGGACCAGCGGCGCGAACGATGGCGAGAATGACTGGACCGTGTCGCTGGACCTTAGCGGGTGGATGGATGTCGAGTTCCGCTTCGACCACCGCACTACCTCGACCGGCCCCACCGCCGCCGACCTTGCCTACAACATTGGCGAGGGCTGGGTTTCGCTGGGATCATTCGCGTTCGCCAACGACAGCACCTTCGCATCGTCTGGCTGGCAAGCGCTACCTTCCGCCGTAAACGGCCAGTCCAGCGTGATGGTGAGGATGAACAACTTCACCGACGGCACGGGCAGTGGAACTGCGGCAATAGACAACCTGCACATCTCGGGCACGGTGATACCCGAGCCTGGCACCCTCGCCCTCTTCGGTGTCGCCTCGGGTGTGCTGCTCGCCCTCCGCCGCCGGATCCGCTAGGCCCGCCCAGGCGACCCTAGCTTGCCCCTGCGGGCGGGACCGGCTCCTTCCCTATGCGCGCCCTCGCCAGGTTTGACATGCGGGCGCCGCTTGGATTAGTGTGTGGGGCTTTGGCAATCCCGCCAACGCTAACCCATCCGCAGGAGCGACATGCCCACCTACGAATACGAATGTCAGAAATGCGGCCACCAGTTTGAGCGCTTTCAGAGCATCAGCGAGGAGCCGCTAAAGCGCTGCCCCGAATGCAAGGGGAAGGTCAAGCGCCTGATCGGCACCGGAGCCGGCATCATTTTCAAGGGATCCGGCTTCTACCAGACCGACTACCGCAGCGAGAGCTACAAGAGCGCGGCCAAGGCCGATTCCACTTCCAAGGCCGCGCCCGCCGCGGACAAGCCAGCGCCCGCCGCCAAGGACAGTGGATCAGGCAGCAAGAAGCCGGCCGCAACTTCCACCGCCAGCTAGGAAGCACCTCATGCCCAAAGCGCTCGGAACCGCCTGCCCGTCCTGCGGCGAAGACAATCCACTCGGCCGCATGTTCTGCAACAAGTGCGGAACCAAGCTCGACATGAACGCGGGCCAGATAACCAGCATGCGGCCGCGCCGCGAAATCAACCTCGGGGTGTGGGTCTCCCGCATCTTCCGCCTGCTGGTCCTCGGCGCGCTGCTCACCCTGCTGGGCCTCCTCGTCTGGCCGATCGCGCCGGAGGGCGCCGAGGGGACCGAGACCGATGCCCGCAGCTTCTACAACAAGGTCACGCGCCTGGAGCAGGCCCAGCGCCGGGGCGAGCCCGAGGAAGGCATCTTCAGCGAAGCCGAAGTCAACAGCTATCTGAGAAGCGCCCAGCCCCGGGAGCAGGAGGGCGGCAGTTTCCTGAGCCTCGCCCCCCGCGACCTGCGGGTCCGCCTGCCCAAGGACCAGGTGGTCTTCTACGCCCAGGCCTCGGCAGGCCCCGTCACTCTGTCCTACCGGATCGCCGGCATCCCCCACTTCGACGGGCGGAAGTTCCGCTTCGAACCTGTGACTGCCCACCTGGGCCACGTGCGCATGCCGGGGAAGGCGGCAACCGGATGGCTCGCCCGCCGGGTCGGCGCGGTACTCGCCGGCATGGAGCGGGAGATCAAGGTGCTCGACAACATTAACCACTGGCAGACCCGCGACGGCGCGGTGAAACTCATTTCCGACTCGCGGCCCCGCCAGCCCCTTCCTCCGGTCACCCCCCGCCACTTCCGCTAACCCCCTCCCCGCGCGCCAAGGAGCCCGCCCCATGAAAGACAAGAAAGAGTTCTACAATATTCTCGCGCAGCTCGATGGACATCCGGAAGCCGAGTACTCCAGGCTGGTGGGCGACTTCGACTTCTCCCGATTCGTCGTGAAGATCAACCAAGTCCAGGCCGGTTCAGATACGGACGAGCCTACACTGATCGTCCTGCGCGTTCCCCAGGCCACAGCC
>CBFGVE010000183.1:0-5651 GCA_965651915.1 uncultured bacterium | reverse complement strand
GCCGCGAACAGATGTCCAACATTCGCCGCCTAATTAGCGTCAACGCCTACCGGGGGCGCCGTCATCGCGTCGGTCTGCCGGTTCGCGGGCAACGCACCAAGACCAACGCGCGAACCCGCAAGGGCCCGCGCAAGACCATCGGCGCGGTTCGCGGCAAGGAAGCCCGCTCTGCCGCCAAGACCAAGTAATTGATTTCACGTAGAATGGAGTGCTGACTGTTATGGCCGAAGAAACCGCAAGCCCCGAAGAGGTGAAGGCGCCAGCCGCAAGGCCAACGGACGCCGTCGATGCCATCCTGGCCGCTGAAGACGCGAGTAAGGAAAAGGCTGCCCCCCGCCGCAAAACCAAGGGCGGCAAAAACGTTCCCGTGGGTATTGTCTTCATCCGGGCGACGTTCAACAACACCCAGGTGACAATCACCGACCCCAAGGGTGGGGCAATCTCCTGGAGCAGCTCCGGGCGCTGCGGATTCAAGGGTTCGCGGAAGAGCACCGCCTACGCTGCCACGGTAGTGGCGCAGGAGGCGGCACGCGCGGCTTCCAACCACGGACTCCAGGAGGTAGAGGTTCGGGTCCAGGGTCCGGGCGCAGGCCGCGAGAGCGCGATTCGCGCGGTACAGTCGGCTGGCATCACGATTACCTCGATCAAGGATGTTACGCCCATCCCCCACAACGGCTGCCGTCCTCCCAAGCGCCGTCGCGTATAATTTAATCCCCGAACGACAATCACCATCCTTAAACGGGTTTTTTACTATGGGTAGATATACCGGACCATCCTGCCGCCAGTGCCGCCGCGAAGGCATCAAACTCTTTCTCAAGGGCGATCGCTGCCACATGGCAAAATGCGCCATCGAGACGAGCCGTCCAATTCCCGGCCAGCACGGTACCCGCCGCACGAAGCTCAGCGACTACGCGGTCCAGCTCCGCGAAAAGCAGCGCCTACGCCGCATGTACGGTCTCATGGAGAGCCAATTCCACCTGACCTTCGAGCGTGCCTCGCGCCGCCGCGGGATTACCGGCGAAATTCTGCTTCAGCTTCTGGAGATGCGCCTGGACAACCTGGTGTACCGCCTTGGATTTGCTTCTTCGCGTAAGTCGGCCCGTCTCATGGTGACCCACGGGCACATCCAGGTCAATGGACGTAAGGCGGACATTCCCTCGATGACCCTCAAGCCGGGCGATGTGATCGAAGTTCGCGATCGCAAGACGGCGCGGGCCGCTGCCGAAACTTCAATGGAGACGGCGGAAAGCCGTGGAATCTCCCCTTGGCTCAAGCTTTCCAAGAAAGAGTTCAAGGGCGAAGTCCTGCACGTACCGAGTCGCGAAGAGATCAGTCCGGTCGTCAACGAGCAGCTCATCGTCGAATTGTATTCCAAGTAGATCCCTGCCAACCTAACACAACCATATGAGCCGGTTAATGCCCGGTTCTGGGAGAATGTGCTATGCCTATCCGCCTCGGGCGTTTCGAAATGCCTAAACGAGTGGTCAAGGATGAATCCGAGATCACCGAAACCTATGGAAAGTTTGTCGCCGAGCCTTTCGAGGCCGGCTATGGCCGCACCATTGGAAATTCCCTCCGTCGCGTGTTGCTCTCCTCGCTTGAGGGCGCTGCGATTTCCTCCGTCAAGATCGATGGCGCGCTGCATGAGTTCTGCACCCTTCCCGGTGTGGTCGAGGATGTGACCGACATCATCCTCAACCTCAAGAAGGTACTGCTCAAGACCTACAGCCGCGATACCCGGAAGCTGACGATCAGCGTCAAGGGTCCTGGCGAAGTCACTGCGGCGGATATCCAGACTGACGGTTCGGTTGAGGTGCTCAACCCTGACCTCCACATCGCGACGCTAGACACAGATGGCCGTATCGAGGCTGAACTCCAGATCCGCGTCGGCCGCGGCTACTGCCCCGCCGAGTGGAATAAGCAGGAGGAGCAGGAAATTGGGGTTATTCCGATTGACTCGCTCTTCTCTCCTGTGCGTCGCGTAAAGTACGCCGTTGAGAATACCCGCGTGGGTCGCCGCACCGACTACGACCGCCTCGTTCTCGAAGTATGGACCGACGGTCGCGTTTCCCCGGATGATGCGCTGACAATGTCGGCGGCCATCCTCCGCCACCACCTCGATGTTTTCGTGAGCTACGACAAGGACCTGGTGGAGTTCGAAGAAAGCGAGAAGCAGGTGGACATGGAGCGCGAGGATCTCCGCCGCAAGCTCTCGATCAGCGTGAACGAGATCGAGCTGAGTGTGCGCGCCGCGAACTGTCTGAATAACGCCAACATCACCACCGTTGGCGAGCTGGCTCAGAAAACTGAGGCAGAAATGCTCAAGTACCGCAACTTTGGCAAGAAATCGCTCAACGAAATCAAGCAGAAGCTTACCGACCTCGGCCTCTCTCTCGGCATGTCGCTGGACGCGGAGCTGCTGACGCCTCCCGCGATTGATACGAGCTTCGAGGGCTAATAAACTGGAGTTGAATTCCCATGCGTCACCGTAAGAAAACTATCAAGCTGGGCCGGACCTCTTCGCATCGCGACGCGATGCTGTCGAACCTGGTATGCAGCCTCATCCGCGAAAAGCGGGTTCGCACCACGCTTCCCAAAGCAAAAGCGGCCCGAACCCTAGCCGAAAAAATGGTCACCCTGGGCCGCAAGGGCACTCTCGCGGCCCGCCGCCAGGCCATTTCCACCCTTAAGCAGCCTGAGGCGGTCAAAGAGCTGTTCGACGGCATCACGCCGAAGTTTGATGGTCGCTCCGGAGGCTACACCAGGATCTACAAGCTAGGGCCGCGCGTGGGCGACGCCGCTGAGCAGGCTTTGCTGGAGTGGGTCGACCAGGCGGTTCTGACCTCCACGCAAGCCGCCACTGAGGCGAAGGCCGAATCCAGCGAGGAAAAAGCTCCCGCAAAGCCGGCGCGCAAGCCCCGCAAGAAGGCGGCCTCCGCTTCGGAAGCCGGTGCCTCCGGCGCTTAGCTGCTAGGCGCGAACTAAACTCAGAAAAGCCCCTCCACAGCAATGCGGAGGGGCTTTTTTACGCCGGCCGGGCCGCAAATCGGTTCACAGACCCACCATCGCATTGACATGAGCCGCCGTCTGCGTATCTTGGAACCAACCTCTGGATAGCCACTATGAACTTTCTTTTTTTGCTGATGATCGTGCTGGGATTTTTCGGAGTTTGCCTCCTCGCTATGGCGGTCGGCGTGATTCTGCGCAACCGTAGCTTCACCTCCTGTGGAAACGCTGGCGTTACCATCAATGGCGAGCGCATCAACTGTCCATCCTGCCAGGACCGGGGAGGGGAGCCTCCCGTCGCGCGACCTTGCCACCGCCAGCCGGACAAGCTGTGCGACCGCGATGGCGGTTGTAGCGGAGCGTGAACAGCATGGCGGCACTTTCGGAATCCGAGGTTCTGGCCTATCTCGACGATGTGCGCCAGTGCATGGCCGAGGCCATGGCCAAGACGGCCCTGGCTCCGCTTATCGACGACGCCCGGGGACTCCTTGGCAGCGGAAAGATGCTGCGCGCCCGTTTAGTTTGCCGGGTGGGGAGGGGGATGAGGGCTGACCAGAGGACCCTGCGCCATTGTGGCGCCGCGGTGGAGATGATCCATGCGGCGAGCCTGCTGCACGATGACGTCATCGATGGTGGGTTTCTCCGCCGCAACTATCCAACCTTCTGGGTGGAGCGGGGTGTTCCGGGAGCGATTCTGCTCGGCGACATGCTCCTGTTCAAATCGATGCAGCTTGTATCCGAGGTGGAGAATGGCCGCCTCACCAACCCTTTCATTGTATTCGCGGGCCAGCTCTGCCAGTCGGAGACCGAGCAGGAGTTGGTCTACCGCGGCCGCCAGCCGCAATGGGAGAACTGCCTCAGCATTGCGCGGGGGAAGACCGGCGCGCTATTCGCCTTTGCCGCCCTGGCTGGTGCCGGCTCCGACGCCGACCTCGGAGCTGCCCTCCAGGAAGCGGGCTACCGGGTTGGCACCGCCTACCAGCTCGCCGACGACCTGTTGGACATCAGCGGCGACGAGGACGCTTCGGGAAAGACCTT
Source organism: uncultured bacterium (assembly GCA_965651915.1). Classification (GTDB taxonomy): domain Bacteria; phylum Verrucomicrobiota; class Kiritimatiellia; order CBFGVE01; family CBFGVE01; genus CBFGVE01. Next base: position 1,607 of record CBFGVE010000183.1, on the reverse strand, counting down.
GGGAACCGACGAGGCCCGCCAGAAAACTACAGCGGCCCGTGCCGCCGCTGTAGACCGGGGCATCGATCCCGTGGCGGCGATCTGGGATCTTTGCCGCGAAGGGGCCGATTTGCTGGCACCCTGGCCCCGGGCCGATGCAGCCTTCCGCGAGTATCTTGAGTGCGATTTTACTCCCTCGGTGATGAAAATATTGGCCCTCCTGCGTTCATAGGCGACCTGCGGCCCTAATTTGGCGAGCGGCAAAAAATCGCCACACATACGCATTGACATGCCAACCGCCTTCGGTACTGTAGCGTACCCAATTCATCCGATTGGTCGGGTGGTTGCCGCCGCTTTATTCACGCATCGAAAAGGGCAATAATTATGGCCTCTTTTAAAATCAGGCAGGGCATGGACCTTCGACTTGATGGCCCCGCGAAGCCGGTCATCGAGGACGCTTCCCCCGCCGGTACCGTTAACGTGTATCCTCCTGAATTCTTTGGCGTTAAGCCTCGTCTCAAGGTCCGCGAAGGAGGCGAGGTCAAAATTGGCAGCGTGCTTTTTATCAGCAAGCAGAATCCCAGCTTGCAGTTTCTGTCGCCCGCAGGCGGAACGGTGCGCGTGATCGAGTACGGCGCGCGCCGGGTTATTCAGCGCATCGAGATCGCGGTGGCGGCGAACGAGGAGGCCGAAAGTTTCCCCGTGGTTACCCCCGACGCCGCGCTCGCACTTGACCGCTCCCGGGCCTTGGAAATTCTCCAGAATAGCGGCCTGCTCGCCCTTGTGCGCCAGCGCCCCTTTTCCCGCATAGCCAATCCCGAGCAGCCGCCAAAGTCCATTTTCATCAACGGCATGGCCACCGCCCCTCTACAGGCTCAATCCGACGTGCTCCTGCAGGGTCGTGAGGCTGCATTTCAAGCGGGCATCAACCTGCTCACCCGCCTGACCGACGGTAAGGTGCATCTTTGCGTGCCCGCCGGGGCCCAGGGGATTCTTTCGTCGGCCAAGCAGGCGACCATCCACACGTTCGAGGGCCCCCATCCGGCGGGTAATACCAGCACCCATATCCACTACATCGATCCAATCAGCCCGGGCGATAGCGTCTGGACGCTCCGGGCTGCCGACGTGGCGCTGATTGGACGATTCCTAACCGAGGGGCGCTATCCGGTGGAGCGCGTAGTGTGCCTTGCGGGCAATGGCGTGAAGGCCGACCGGCGCACCTACCTACGCACGCGTCTGGGCGCCCCGCTCGCTTGCATCCTAGACGGCCGCCTCGAAGCGGGCGAGCAGCGGATAATCGGCGGCAGCGTGCTCGATGGCGACCAGCTCGACCCCCAGTCCTCGCTCCGCTTCTACGATCTCACCCTCAACGTCATCCCCGAGGGCCGTGAGCGCTACTTCATGGGCTGGATCGCCCCAGGGCTGGACAAGCTCAGCCATTCGCGCACCGTGCTCTCCACCTGGCTGAAGAAATCCGCCATCTGGAAGGTCAACACCAACCTCAACGGCGGCAAGCGGGCCATGGTCATGACGGGCTGGTACGACCGCTACGTTCCGCTCGACATTCTGGTGGACTACCTCGTGCGCGCGGTCATTGCCCACGATACCGACGAGGCGATCCGCCTGGG
>CBFGVE010000182.1:0-5663 GCA_965651915.1 uncultured bacterium | reverse complement strand
GGTGCCGGAGAAGCTTCTTTCCTCCTTCGCGCACGGGACGCCGAACAACGGCGCGGTGGAGACGTGGTACTGGGAAAACCCCGCCACCATCAACGGCGAGCCGGCGACGGAGGCCTATCTGGCCGACCGCGAGCTGAGCATCCTGAACGAGATCCAGAACGTGGTGCTGCCCCCCCGGCAGGTGCCAGCCGTGGCCCAGGAGAGCGAGCCGGCCCGCCGCATGACGGCGGGATGGGTGATCCAGTATGGGCTGTGGACCATCGTGGGGCTTTTCATCGTCATGTCCGCCTTCCGCCACCCCTTCGTGCTGCGGCGCATCACGCTGATGGTGCCCACGCTCGTCGTCATTTCGATCATCGTCTATGCGGGCATTCAGTTGCCCCCGGGCAGCTATCTGGACACGCGCATCATGATGCTCGAGGAGCAGGGTCTTCGTTCGCAGGCCGAGCAGGAGATCGAGGATCTCAAGGAGCGCTTCCATTTGGAAGACAGCATGGTGAAGAACTATTTCCGTTGGGTGGGCGTCCTGTGGTTCTTCACGGGCGAGGATACCGACCGGGGCCTGCTCCAGGGCAACATGGGCCGCTCCATGGTCAGCCTCACCCTGGTCAATGACCTGGTGGGGGACCGTATCCTGCTCACCTTTGTGATCTCGCTGGGTACGATCCTATTCACCTGGGCGATGGCCATTCCGATTGGAGTCTACTCGGCGGTCCGGCAGTATTCGCCGGCCGACTACGTGCTGACCGTCGTCGGTTTCCTCGGGTTGTGCATCCCCAACTTCATTTTCGCGCTCGTGCTCATGCTCCTGAGCCGCCAGCTATTCGACTTCACCATCACCGGCCTGTTCTCCAGCCAGTTCGCGATGCAGGATTACTGGAACTGGCCCAAGGTGGTCGACCTGCTCAAGCACCTCTGGCTGCCGGTGGTAGTGATTGGCCTGGGCGGGACGGCGGGCATGATCCGCGTGATGCGCGCGAATTTGCTCGACGAGCTGAAAAAACCCTACGTGGTCACGGCGCGAGCCAAGGGGGTGAAGCCCACCCGGCTGCTGTTCAAGTACCCTTTCCGGCTTGCGCTCAACCCCTTCATTTCCGGCATCGGCGGCATTCTGCCCGAGCTGATTTCCGGCGGTGCCATTGTTTCCATCATCCTTAGCCTCCCCACGGTGGGACCTCTGCTGCTGGATGCGGTGATGATCGAGGACATCTACATGGCGGGCTCGCTGCTCTTCGTGCTTAGCGTGCTCAGCGTGGTGGGCGTGCTGTTGAGCGACCTGCTGCTGATGATCATCGATCCGCGCATCCGCATGTCGGGAGGAAGCCGATGAGCCAGCCTATGCAAAACGCCGCCGCAGCCGATACCTCCTCCGCACCACCGGCGAAGCCGAAGGCCATGGAGCTGGGGACGATGAGCCAGTCCCAGCTCATCCGCCTGCGCTTCTCCCGGCACCGCCTCGCCGTGCTCTCGCTCTACGTGCTGGGATTGTTTTACCTCATGGCGATCTTCGCCGAGTTCTTCGCTCCCTACGAGGCCAACCAGAACCATTTGCAGCATACCTATGCGCCGCCGCAGCCGGTCAAATTCAGCTTCGAGCACGGCCTGCACGTATTCGGAATCGAGCGGACCATCAATCCGGTCGATCTCACCGCGAACTACGAGCAGGATCGCAGCCGCATCGTCCCGCTGCGCCTGTTCGCCCCGGGTGACGTGAAGCTATGGGGCCTGCTGCCGATCAACCGCCACCTTTTCGGGGTTGATCATGAGCACTACCGCGAGTTGAATCCGGACGCGTCGGCGGAACCAACCTTCTTTCTTCTTGGGGCTGACAAGTATGGCCGCGACATGTTCAGCCGCATCATCTACGGCTCGCGCATTTCGCTTTCGATTGGCCTGGTGGCCATCTCCATATCCTTCCTGCTCGGCATCATCATTGGCGGCGTGTCCGGATTCTACGGCGGTGCAGTGGACTTGGTCATCCAGCGCCTGATTGAGATCCTGCAGTCCATTCCGGGCCTTCCGCTGTGGATCGCTCTCGGCGCGATCCTCCCCTCCGACTGGCCAGACCTGAAGATCTACTTCGGCATCACCGTGGTGCTGAGTCTGCTCGGCTGGACCGGCCTGGCCCGCACGGTGCGCAGCAAGCTGCTGTCTCTCCGCGAGGAGGACTACGCGGTGGCCGCGCGGTTGCTCGGGGCCAGTCACGGGCGGGTCATTTTCCGCCACCTGGTTCCCGGATTCACCAGCCACATTCTGGTTTCGCTCTCGCTCACCGTGCCGGGCATGATCCTCGGCGAGACTGCTCTCAGCTTCCTCGGGCTGGGTCTCCGCCCCCCGGTTGTGAGCTGGGGCGTGCTGCTCCAGGACTGCATGAACCTCGATATCCTGGTTCGCTCCCCCTGGCTGATCATGCCCACCTTCTTCATCGTCATCAGCGTGCTGTCCTTCAACTTCGTGGGCGATGGCCTGCGCGACGCCGCCGACCCCTACCGCTAGAAAGTCCTGTTCATGACCAGCATCAAAGCCGCTTTTTTCTGCAACAAGGTATCCTTCCGCGAAGGGTGCATGATCGACTATGTCTACGCCCGGGGGCGCCGCGAACAGGTGGGCCAGATCACCCAGCTTCACCCGGTCGTGCTCGACTCGGATAACTTCGAAGATGAAGTCCGGCGGCTCAAGAATCTCCAGGTGATTTTCTCCACCTGGGGGATGATGACGCTCACCGACACCCAGTTGGACCGGCTGCCCAACCTCAAGGCTCTTTTCTACGCGGCGGGGAGCGTGAAGCGGATCGCAAGGCCGTTGCTTGAGCGCAATGTGAAGGTGTTCAGCGCGTGGTCGGCCAACGCGGTGTCGGTCGCCGAATTCTGCCTCGGCCAGATTCTGCTTGCCTGCAAGGGCTACTTCCGCAATGCCCGCGACTGCCGGAGCCCGGAGCTGAACAACCAGCGCAGGGCCTTCCACGGCCGGGGCGTCTACGGGGAAAAGATCGCCATCATCGGCGCCGGGCAGATCGGCCGCCATCTCATCCAGTTCCTCAAGCCCTTCCGCCTGCGGCTGCTGGTGGTCGACCCCTATCTCTCCGAGCCTGAGGCCGACTCGCTTGGCGTGACCCGAGTCACCCTCGAGGAAGCTTTCGCCCAGGCCTATGTCGTCAGCAACCACCTGCCCGATCTTCCCGAGCTGCAGCAGGTCCTCGGCGGCAAGCTCTTCGCGTCGATGCGCCCCGACGCCACGTTCATCAACACCGGCCGGGGCCAGCAGGTCAACGAGCCCGAGCTGATCGAGGTGCTCAGGCGCCGTCCCGACATGCTCGCCCTGCTCGACGTGACCTGGCCCCAGCCATGCGAGCCGGATTCGGAATTCTACAAGCTGCCCAACGTGCAGCTAAGCAGCCACCTTGCGGGAGCGCACGACGATGAGGTTGTGCGCATGGCCGACACCATGATAGAAGAGTACCTCCGCTGGAAGAACGGCGATCCGGTGCGGTACGAAGTAACCGAAGAAATGCTAGAACGGATGGCGTAGCTATGCAAGACACCGTAGTAGAGATCAAAAACCTCCAGGTCTATTTCAACACCGAGGAGGGCGAGGTGCGCGCCGTCGATGGCGTCAGCTTCACCATGCGGCGGGGCCGCATCATGGCGATCGTGGGCGAGAGCGGCTGCGGCAAGAGCGTCACCAGCTACTCCATCCTCCGGCTTATCCAGCACCCCGGCAAAATCGTCGGCGGCCAGATCATCTTCCGCCCCCAGAACGGGGAAGAGGTCGACATCGCGGCCCTCTCCGAGAAATCCGACCGCCTGTTCAGCATCCGCGGCGGGCACATCAGCATGATTTTCCAGGAGCCCATGACCGCGCTCAGTCCGGTGCACACCGTGGGCAACCAGATCTGCGAGGCGATCCTGCTGCACCAGAAGATGTCTAAGGCCGAAGCCCGCGCCCGGGCGATCGAGATGCTGGGCAAGGTGGGGATTCCCGCGCCCGAAACCCGCATCGACCAGTATCCCTTCGAGATGAGCGGGGGCATGCGCCAGCGCGTGGTGATCGCCATGGCGCTAGTGTGCAACCCCGAGGTGCTCATCGCCGACGAGCCCACCACCGCGCTCGATGTGACGATCCAGGCCCAGATCATGGGGCTCATCAAGGAGCTGCAGAAGGATCTCGGCACCTCCACCTTGCTCATCACTCACGACCTTGGCGTGGTCGGCCAGCTTGCCGACGATGTTGCGGTGATGTACCTCGGTCGTATCGTGGAGCAGGGGGATCTGCGCGCAGTACTAAAGACCCCGCGCCATCCCTACACGATGGGCCTGCTCCAGTCTCTGCCCAGCCTCGCGCTGGCCAAGGAACGGCTGCCTTCGATCAGGGGCAGCGTTCCCTCGCTCACCGATATTCCCCCCGGCTGCCCCTTCCACCCCCGCTGCCCCTACGCCCAGCCCGGGCTGTGCGATGTCGGCGGCCCTCCGTCTCCCGAGCAGGTCGGCGATGGCCACCACGTCGCGTGCCTGCGCTGGAAGGATATTGCCCAGGGCGCCAAACCCGAGACCGAACCCGTAGGCACATAAAGCCCCGCCCCCTCTACCGCAAGGAGCCCCTATGATCATGCCCGCCCAGCCCGCCTCGGACGCCACCGCCCCGTCTGCTTCACCCCTGCTCTCGGTGCGCGGTCTCTGCAAGCACTTCCCCATCTACAGCAAGGGACTCCTCAAGCGGAAAATCGGCGTTGTGCGCGCCTCCGACGACATCAACTTCGACCTCATGCCCGGCGAAACCCTCGGGCTGGTGGGCGAGTCGGGCTGCGGCAAGACCACGACCGGCCGGGCGATCCTCCGGGCCATCACTCCCACGGCGGGCGAGGTGCTGTTCAATCTCGATGCCGACAAGGAATTCAAGTCGTCGAGCCCGGCAGGCCCATCCGACGGCGGCACCGTGGACCTGGCCAAGCTCAGCGAGGCCGACCTGAAGCCGCTGCGCACCCGGATGCAGATGATCTTCCAGGATCCCTTCGCCAGCCTCAATCCCCGCATGACCGTGCGCGATATCGTGGGCGAACCGCTGGTCATCCACAAGATGGCCCGAGGGAGCGAGCTCGACGACCGCATCGCCGATATGCTGCGGAAGGTGGGGCTGAAGCCCGAGCACCGCACCCGCTATCCCCACGCCTTCAGCGGTGGCCAGCGCCAGCGCATCGGCATCGCCCGCGCACTCATTATGAAACCTTCGCTTGTGGTGTGCGATGAGGCCGTGTCCGCCCTCGACGTGTCGGTACAGGCCCAGGTCATCAACCTCCTCCAGGACCTTCAGCAGGAACTGGGGCTGACCTACATATTCATCGCCCACGACCTAAGCGTCGTGAAGCACATCTGCGACCGCATCGCTGTGATGTACGCGGGCCGCATCGTCGAGCTGGCCCCATCCCGCCAGCTCTTCGAGCACCCCATGCACCACTACACCCAGACCCTGCTCTCGGCGGTGCCCAACCCCGATCCCGATGTGCCGATGAACATGAGCCTCAAGGGCGAGGTTGCCGATCCGGGCCGGCTGCCGCCGGGCTGTGCCTTCGCTCCCCGCTGCCCCGCCTGCACCGACCACTGCAAGACGGCGGTTCCCCAGCTTGAAATGCTGGCCCCGGGCCGCTATGCCGCCTGCTACCACCCCCG
>CBFGVE010000181.1:0-5712 GCA_965651915.1 uncultured bacterium | reverse complement strand
CGTACATGGACATGCGCTGCTGGAGGGCCTCGGGAATTTGCGCGTCGCCGAAGCGTATGCCCCATTTCTGGCGGTAGGCCTCGTCGCGCTTGACCCGGGCGGTGGCGATGAGCGGGCGGCCCTCGCTGCTGCCGAAATCCAGCTCGCGGGCCGGCAGCACCTGGAGCCGGGCGTTGCCGAGCACGCCGACGTAGTACTCGCGGCCCTCGATGTATTCCTCGCAGATCGCGGGCTGGCGCATGCGCTCGTGGACCATCTGCACCCGCTCGCGCAGTTCGGCCTCGCTGTAGACGACCGAGGCGAGGGTGATGCCGTCGGAGCCGTCCTCGAGGTTGGGCTTCACGATGACCGGGTAGCGGAGGGAGCGCCCGGGGCGGGTTCGGCCCAGGGGAATTCGGCTGAAGCGGGGGATCTTGAGCCGCGAGTGGCTGAGCAGGCGCTTGCACAGGCTCTTGTCGCGGCTGAGCAGCAGCCCGGTGGGTCCGCTGCCGGTGTAGGGGATGCCGAGCAGGTCGAGCAGGCCGGCGATGTGGGCGTCGAGGTGGCGGTCGCCCCGGTAGTGCTCGGTGAGGTTGAACACCAGGTCGGGGCGGGCGGCCTGGATCGCCTGCACGGTGGCCATGAGATCGGGCAGGAGCGGGACGACCTCGGCGCGGTGGCCGGCGAGGCGGAGGGTTTCGGTGACGTGGTATTCGACCTCGGTGAGGGTATGCTCCACCTGGTGCTCGAACTGGGGATCTTCGGGTGCGAGGGCTTCGATGTCGATGAGGACTACTATTTTCATGGGCGGGGTTTCAGCTTCGCTGGTCGAACAGGATGGTGGTGAGGCAGGCGGCGAGGGCGGCGAGGGTGTGCGATTCGTCCTGGCGCAGGTGGAGGGGAACCTCCTGGGCCCGGGCGATGAACTTGCGGAGCACGAGATCCACCTCGTACTTCCGCGAGCGCGACCAGCCGGCGACGAGGGCGATCAGCGCGCGGCGGTGGGCGCTGAGAAAGCGGTCGGCCCGGGGGCCGGTGGCGTCGGCGGTGAAGAGGCGGAACAGCTCCTCATCGTAGTAGCCCTGGTAGTTGTCGGTCAACTCCCGCTTCCGGTTGCGGTAGTAGGTGGCGAGGGTGGAGCGCATGCGGGAGACCGGCCAGAGCTTCTCGCCGCTGCGGACCAGCGGGGGGGCCTCGGCGATCTGGCGCATGAGGTGGTCCACGTATTCGAGCTTGCGGAGCGCGGCCCAGCCTTCGTAGCGCTTGCGCCAGTCGAGGCCGGGGGTGAGCCAGACCGAGAAGGTCTCGGCGAAGTCCTCGTCGGGATGGGCCTGGGCGTAGTAGTCGGGAAGGTGGACGACGAACTGGCGGCTGTAGGGCCGGGGCGAGTACTGGCTGACTTCGTAGTCGGTGGAGAAGGGGCCGAAGAGTTCGCGCCAGCGGGTGCGGCGGTAGAGGCGGTAGGCGTAGTTGACCGCGTGGCCGCACTCGTGGCGGAGGAGCTGCATGCAGGTGGTCTCGGTGCCGCCTTCGACTTCGAGCATGATGCTGCGTTCGAGCTGAACGAGGCGGGGGTGGGCGAGGTAGAAGGGCACGCCGATGATGGGCACCTTGTCGGGGCAGAGCCATTCGGTGGTGAGGTAGAAGCCCGGGCGGAAGTGGGCGAACCCGCGTCCGGCGAGTTCGCCGAGCAGGGTCTGGGTGCGGGCGTGGAGCGGGGTGTGCTCGATCTTCAGCCCGAGGTCGCAGAGGCGCAGCTTGAGCAGCTCCTCGTCGGGTAGCTGGGCCCATGCGGGCTCCGGCGTCGGTTTCTGCGTTTCATCCACGGTTCGCCTCCTGGCTGGCCGCCCGGTGGGGCGGCGGTGGGGTCAGAGCAGGCGGCGTATCTCCTCGAAGAGCACGCTGGCCTGGATGGGTTTGGTCACATAGCCGTCCATGCCGGCCTCGAGGCAGCGCTCGCGGTCGCCCTTCATGGCGTGGGCGGTGATGGCGATGATCGGGGTGTGCGTGCCCTGCCGCTGCTCGCGCAGGCGGATGGCGGCGGTGACGTCGAGCCCGTTGATCTCCGGCATCTGCACGTCCATGAGAATCAGGTCGTAGTGGCGCTCGGCCGATTTCTCGATCGCGTCGGGGCCGTCCTCGGCGATGACCACCTCGAAGCCCCGCCGCTCCAGCAGCTTCTTGGCGAGCACCTGGTTCACCCGGTTGTCCTCGGCGAGCAGGACGCAGCGGCCCTCGCCGATGTGTTCGAGATCTTCCGCCTGTGCCGGGGAGGTCTCCGGCGCGGCGGCGTCCTCAGGTTGGAGGTCGAAGCGGGCGACGAAGCGGAACACGCTGCCCGGGCCGCCGGCATGGGCCAGCGGGCTGGTTTCGGGCAGCGGGCTTTCCACCGCGATCGTGCCGCCCATGAGCTTGACGAGCTGGAGGGAGATGGTGAGGCCGAGGCCGGTTCCGCCGAAGCGCCGGGTGGTCGAGGCGTCCTCCTGGCTGAAGGCCTCGAAAATGGACTCCTGCTTCTGTGGCGAGATGCCGATGCCGGTATCGAATACGCTGAAGCACAGCTCGGCGGAGCCGCCGCTGCGGCTCTGCTGTGAGATATGGATGGCGATCTCGCCGATCTCGGTGAACTTGAGCGCGTTGCCCACCAGGTTGATCACAACCTGGCGCAGCCGGGTGGGGTCGCCGACGAGGCGATCCGGCACGTTGTCGTCGATATCCACCGTCCACCGGAGCCCCTTGGTGCGGGCGCGGTGGGCGAGTGGCTTGGCGGTGTCGGCCACCAGGGCGCGCAGCTCGAAGGGGGCGCTCTCGAGTGCCATACGGCCCGCCTCGATCTTCGAGAGGTCGAGGATGTCGTTGAGCAGGCCGAGGAGAGAAAAGGCGGAGGACTTCACCGTTTCGGCATATTCGCGCTGTTCGTCGGTCAGCTCGCTGTCGAGAAGCAGGTCGGCCATGCCGATGACGCCGTTCATGGGGGTGCGGATCTCGTGGCTCATGTTGGCGAGGAATTCGCCCTTGGCCTGGCTGGCGTTCTCGGCGCGCTCGCGGGCGAGGGCGGCCTCCTCCTCGGCCCGCTTGAGCAGGGTGATGTCGCGGCCGTAGAGCTGGCCGCAGCCGAGACTGGGAATGCCCTTGAGCACGAACTGGTGGTGGCTGTCGCCGATCTCGATGACCAGGGTTTCGATGGAGCCTTCGCGGATGCAGCGCTCGAAGTCGAAGGCGGCGAAGGCGGGGACCAGCCGGGACAGGCGTTCTCCCGCCACGCTGGAGCGTCCGAAAATCTGGGCGGCCGCCGGGTTCGCCATCTGGATGTCGCCCTGGGCGTCGAAGCGAAGCACCGGCGCGGGATCGAGCTGGGCGAACAGGGCCATCGAGCGCTCGCGCTCCTGCGATCGAAGCACCTGCACCGCCATATGGTTGAAGCTGTCGCATAGCTCGCCGAACTCGTCCTGGCGGGTGACCTCGACGCGGTGTTCGAGGTCGCCCCGGCCAATGGCGCGGGTGGCGTCGAGCAGCGCGGTCATCGGGCGCACGAGGCCGCGCGCCCAGATCATGCTGAGCACCGCCGCCAGCCCAATGCTCGCCAGCGCGGCGATGTAGATCGTGGTGGCCTCTCCCCGGGCGCGTTCGTAGAAGGAATCGACGTGGCGGTCGGCCTGGAGCACACCCACCACGCGGCCGGACCGGCTGTAGATGGGGGCGGCGGCAGATATCCAGACGCCCTCGGCGTCGATGTTCAGCTCGCTGACCGAGGGCTGGCCGGCGAGGGCCATCTGGACGTGCGGCTGAAACGGGTAGCGGTTGCCGGTGAGATAGCGCCGGTCGCTCCCCTGGTCGGGCATGACCACGAACTCCAGGTCGCCGGTGGCGAGGAAGTCGGCCGACTTCCGCAGGGTGTAGATTGGGTTCCCGTAGCTGGGCAGGCCGTTGGCTCGGCGGACGGCATTGATCTGGGTGCGGATCTGCTCGAAGGCCTCCGCGCCGACCAGCTCGCCCTCGGGCGAGAGGCGTACCGATTCGTGGGCGTCGCCGTCGATGAAGGGCGCGGTCGAGGTGACGACCGCCAGCAGCTCGTCGGCCAGGGAGTGGGCGAGCGACTGCTTGCTCTTGTCGTAGACCATGAGCGAGCTGAGCAGCACCGCCAGCGCAATCATGCCAGTGGCGAATAGCGAAAGGCGCAGCGCAAAACTGGAGTGCCGCTTCGGCATAGGGCGGGATTACCCGATCATTTGTCGGTGAAGAGGTGGGTGATGAGCGTGGAGGGAATTAAATCGAAGTGCGTCGCGGGGTCGATCACCCGGTCGGTCGAGCGCTGCTCCGAGTGCTTCCACGAGGTGGCGATGACCTGCAGCGGCTTGCCTTGGCGTTGCAGGCATTCGGCGAGGGCTAGGCTACCCGACCCGTTGAGCACCGCGCCATCGATGAATACCGTGTCGGCGCCGAGCAGGCCCACGTTGCAATCGGCCACGGCGGCCTCCAGCTCCTCCAGGGGAATACGGCGGAGGTCGCCGAACAGCTCGCGCCCCCGCTCGGCCATCTCGCAAACCGGCTGGGGTTCAGGACCCTCCACGACCCGGACCGAGGCAACCAGATCGTGCCCTTCCATCAGGGTGCGCAGCACGGTGGAGCTGTTGCACATCGTCACCACGCGGAGCGGGGCGAGGGCCCGCAGGGCGGCGATGCTCGACTCGGCCACCTTGCGCTCCGCCAGCAGAATCTGGTCCTTCATGGCGGCGAGAATCTCGTCAGGCGTCCGGTCGGGGTTCATGCGCCAGGCGTTTTCAATGCGCCTCGCCAGCACCGCGAAGCAGGCCATGGCCGGCCGGGTACGGGCCAGGGTGCCCATGGTGCGGTCGGCCTGGTCGATGGAAAGCGAGTCGGGGTGGTCGACCAGCCAGTCTACCGCGAGCCGCAGCACGTCGGCCGCGCCGCGGGTCTGGTCGAGCATGATGGCGCGCAGGCCGGCCTGGGGATCTTCGGGTTGGGTGCTGGCAGTATTCATGGGCGCTGTTCCGGCAACGGGTTGGAGGGGTGGGACGCGGACACAGAGTAAGGGTCTGCGTCCGAAAAGTAAACGGCAAAGCCGGATCCGTGCGCGGCCGCTAGTCCGGGCGGATGCGTTCGAGGAGGGAGAAGGTGAGGGCGTAGGGATTCCGCTCGTCGGCCGGGCGCTCCACACGCTCCCTCTCTCTCCATTCGCCGGGGTTCCAGTGGGGGAAGTACACGTCGCCCTCGAAACACCCGTGGACCCGCGTCAGGTAGAGCCGCCGGGCGTGGGGCAGGGCGGCGGCGTAGAGCCCCGCCCCGCCAATCACCACCGCCTCGGGCTCGCCGGCGCAGCGCGCCAGCGCCTCGTCGAGGCTCGGCACGGTCTCGGCGCCCTCCGCCGCGAAGCCCGGGCTCCGGCTGACCACCAGGTTTCGGCGCTCCGGGAGCGGCCGGCCGATCGACTCCCAGGTCCGGCGGCCCATGACCACCGGCTTGCCCAGGGTCGTCTGCTTGAAGTGGCGCAGGTCGGCGGGCAGGTGCCAGGGCAGTCCGCCCGCGCGGCCGATCAGGCCCCTCTCGTCCATCGCGACTATGAGGGAGAGCATCATGATGGGCCTAGACCGCCACCGGGGCGGGGATGCGGGGATGGCACTGGTAGTCGCGCAGGGTGAAATCATCGTAGCGGAAATCGAAGAGCGAGGCCACGCCGGGCCGCAGCTCCATGCGCGGCAGCGGATAGGGTCG
>CBFGVE010000180.1:0-5740 GCA_965651915.1 uncultured bacterium | reverse complement strand
GTCGATGTGGCCGATCCTGGATGGGGCGGCCATGTGGGGGTGGTTACCACCCTGATGCCGCGTATGGGGGTGAGGCCGCCGCGCACGGTGGCGGTCGTATGTGGTCCACCGGTCATGTACAAATTCGTGCTGATGGAGCTGGAGAAGATGGGCGTTCCCACCGACCAGATCTATCTCTCGCTCGAACGCAATATGCGGTGCGGCGTGGGCAAGTGCGGCCACTGCCAGATCAACGGGCTCTATGCCTGCCAGGAAGGTCCGGTATTCAACTATGCGGACGTGCTGCCGCTTCGGGAGGCGATATGAGAAAGCCGCGCATCGCCCTGTTCGACTTCGCCTGCTGCGAGGGTTGCCAACTCCAGTTGGTGAACATGGAGGAGGAAATTCTCGACCTGCTTTCGGTTGTTGATCCGGTAGAGTGGCGCGAGGCGATGTCGGAACAGAGCACGGTGTACGACATCGCCATTGTCGAGGGCTCAATCACCCGGCCGGAGGACGAGGGGAGGCTGGCGCAAATCAGGGAGCGGGCCGCCATCCTCATTGCCCTCGGGGCCTGCGCGACGATAGGCGGGGTCAACCGCCTCAAGAACCAGTTCGAGATGGGCGAGGTCCGGCGGGCGGTTTATGGTGGCGCGGGCGAGCTGCCCCATCTGGATACCTATCCGGTCAAGGCGATCGACGAAGTGGTGAAGGTGGACTACAAAATCCATGGCTGCCCGATCGACGCCGCCGAGTTGGCCTACGTGATTCGCAGCCTGCTTGCCGGGGTCGAGCCGAAGATCCCGGACTATCCCGTGTGCGTCGAGTGCAAGCTGCGCGAGGTGTGCTGCCGCTACGAATTCGGCGAGGTCTGCCTTGGCCCGCTCACCCGGGCGGGCTGCGGGGCGCGTTGCCCCGCGAACGGGATGTGGTGCTTCGGCTGCCGGGGTTTTGTGGACAAGCCGAACATCGAGGCGGCGACCCAGGTCATGGAACGCCACGGCAAGAGCTTCGAGGATCTCCGAAGCCGCATGCAGTTGTTTGGCAGCCACCGGGAGCTGAAGCCATGAGCCAGACGATCGACATCAATGTACGCCATGTCACCCGGGTGGAGGGCCACGGCAACATCGTCGTGCAGGCCCGCGATGGAAAGATTCTGCGCAACGAGTGGCAGGTGCCGGAGGCTCCCCGCTTCTTCGAGGCGATGGTGAGAGGCTGCCACTACGAGGACATTCAGACGGTGGTCAGCCGGATTTGCGGCATTTGCTCGGTAACCCATTCGCTGGCTGCGACCAAGGCGATCGAGGACGCACTGGGCCTGGAGGTTTCGCGCCAGACCGACCGCCTGCGCATTCTCCTGCACTACGCTGAGCAGTTGGAAAGCCACAGCCTGCACGTTGGGTATCTCGTCGCGCCCGACCTTCTTGGGCAGAAATCGGTCGTGCCCCTGGTTGCCTATCTTCCCGAAGTGGTGAAGACGGTCATCGCCATCCACAGGGTGGCCAACGAATGGATGGAGCGGCTGGCCGGGCGCAAGACGCATCCGGTGACGATCAAGCCGGGGGGCTTCACGCGCCTGCCCAGCGCGGCCGAGCTGCGCGAAATTCAGCACAAGCTCATCGAAACGCGCCCACGGCTCGCGGGGTTGGCGGACTTTGTTCTTTCGGTCGCGCACAAGCTGCCGGCCTTCGAGCGCGAAACCGAGTATGTTGCGCTGACCCACCCCGGGACCTATCCCTTCTACCACGGCCGCATTGGGACCACCGATACGGAGGCGACGGTGGACATCCATGAATTCGAGTCGGTGGTCAACGAGCACGTCGTGGCGCAGTCCACTGCGAAGTGGTGCCGCTGGCACCGCGAGGCCTACGCGGTGGGTGCCCTGGCGCGCTTCAAGCTCAACGGCGAGCGTCTGTTGCCCGAGGCCCAGGCCACCGCTCGCCAGCTCGGGCTAGACCGCGATTGCTGCAATCCCTATATGAACACCGTAGCGCAGGTGGTGGAATGCGTTCAGGTGGTGGAGCGTTCGCTGCAGATCATCGACGAGCTTCTAGTGGCCGGCATTGAGCCAGAGACACCCCGGTCCGCGCCCCGGGCGGGCGAAGGCGTTGGCTGTCTCGAAGCTCCCCGGGGCATTCTTTTCCACCGCTACGCGTTCGACGCGGATGGGCGCTGCGAGCGGGCCAACATGGTGATCCCCACCAACCAGAACCATGCCAACATACAGCAGGACTTTGAAGCCCTGCTGCCGGCGATCATGGACCGCAGCCAGGACGACATCCGGCTGGCGATGGAAATGTTGGTTCGGTCCTACGATCCGTGCATATCCTGCTCGACCCACTACCTGGATGTGCAGTTCGTCTAGGAGCGCATCGCGATGAGGCCCGCTGTTATAGGAATCGGATCAAGCCTGCGCACCGATGAGGGAATCGGTCCCGCAGTTATCCTTCGCCTTGCGGAACGAGGGATGCCCGGCTGGGATCTTGTCGATCTCGGAACCGGCGGGATGCGCCTGCTGCACGAGCTGGCGGGGCGTCCGGCGGCGGTGCTGGTGGACTGCGCGTTCATGGAGCTGTTTCCTGGCGTCATGCGGGTATTCGCGCCTGCCGGGGTGCGCAGCATGAAGCGGCTGGCCGGGTTCTCGCTGCACGAGGGCGACCTGCTGGCCACGCTGGCGCTTGCCCGCGAGCTGGGGGAGCATCCCCCCGCGCTGCGGATTTGCGCGGTCGAGCCCGCGGATACGGGTCCGGGCCTAAGGCTTTCGCGTCTGCTAGCCGCCCAGCTCGACGCCTACGCCGCGCGGGTGAGGCGCGAAGCGCTTGAATTGGTGCCGCCGGGCACGTAGGCTGGACCGAACCTTTTCCGGAGGTCGTCCATGGCCACTAACAATCCTGCGGTACCCGCGCCCTTCCAGCAATGGGGGGCGGACCTGGATGCCGAATCCATCAGACAGATGCGCAGCGCTTGCTCCCTGCAGGTCGCGGTGCGCGGCGCACTCATGCCCGACGCCCATGTGGGCTACGGTCTGCCGATTGGCGGAGTGCTCGCCACCCGCAACGCGGTGATTCCCTACGCGGTGGGCGTGGACATCGCCTGCCGGATGCGGTTGAGTGTGCTCGAGCTTCCTCCATCCGCGCTGGATACCGACGAGGACCGCCTTGCCCGGGCGATCGAACGCGAGACCCGTTTCGGCATCGGCGCGCATTTCCGCGAGCCCCGCGAGCACGAGGTGATGGATGCCGACTGGTCGGTGAGTCCGGTAACCCGGGACTTGCGCGACAAGGCCTGGTCCCAGCTTGGGACCAGCGGCAGCGGCAACCACTTCGTCGAGTTTGGGCTGCTCACTCTGGAGGGCGCAGAGTTGGGCCTGCAGGCGGGCACGTATCTGGCACTTCTCAGCCATAGCGGGAGCCGGGGCACCGGCGCGGCGGTGTGCAACCACTACAGCAAGCTGGCAGCGCGGGTCTGCGGCGAACTGCCGGCTGAGGCCCGGCATCTTGCCTGGCTGGATTTGGACAGCGAGGAAGGCCGCGAATACTGGGCGGCGATGGAGCTGATGGGGCGCTACGCCGCCGCGAACCACGAACTGATCCATGAGCACGTTGCGCGGAATCTTGGCGCAGGAGTGCTGGCGGCGGTCGAGAACCACCACAATTTCGCGTGGCGCGAGGAGCATGGCGGCGAGACGCTGATCGTCCACCGCAAAGGGGCGACCCCGGCGGGGCGCGGGGTGCTGGGAATCATTCCCGGCTCCATGGGTACGCCGGGCTATGTGGTGCGCGGGCGTGGAGCTGAAGCCTCGCTCGAATCCGCCGCCCATGGCGCGGGCCGCCGCATGAGCCGCACGGCAGCCAAGAAGACCTTCGCCTGGGACGACGTCCAGCGCTTCCTGCGCGCCCGGCAGGTGCGGCTCCTTTCGGCGGGCCTCGACGAAGTGCCCATGGCCTACAAGGACATCCACGAAGTCATGGCGGCCCAGACTGACTTGGTGGAGCCCATTGCCCGCTTCGATCCGCGGCTGGTCAAGATGGCCCAGGCGGGCGAGCGGCCGGAGGACTAGCGCCAGCCGGCGACGTAGGCGATCCAGGCGTCGCAGTTCTCGTAGCGGGTGCGGCGCCGCCAGATGTCGTCTGACTCGCCGTTGTCCTTGAAGCCGTGGATGTAGACCTCGGTGGCCTTGAAGCCCGCCTCGGACATAATTTCCTGGAGTTCGGGGAGCGTCCAGAGGCGCCAGCGGTAGGTGAAGGCCCGGTCGAGGCGGGTGCCGTCGCGGAGCTTGAAGTGGATGTGGCAGACGATGTCGTGGGTGACCGGGTTGAAGTCCGCGTGTTCCCAGAAGTAGGTGAAAGAGGGGATGCGGGTACCGTCGCGCAGGGTGGAGGCGGGGATGCGGCGGCGGTCGGTTTTGAGCTGGGTGGACTCGTAGCCGCCGAAGACATCGAGTAGGAAGAGTCCGCCGGACCGCAGGGCACGTCGGGCGGCCTGGAAGTAGCCGCGCAGCGCGTCCCGGGTTTTAAACACGCCATAGGAGAAATTGAGCGCGAGGCAGAGATCGACCGAGGGGGTGGCGGCATCGAGCACATTGGCCCGAACGAGAGACACCCGCTGGGCGGCTTTGCCGATGGGCGCGGTGGTGGGCCTCGCCCCAGGCGAGCGTACGGGCGTCAAGGTCGATGCCCCAGGCCTCGTTGTCCGGCCGGCGCAGCGCCCAGTCGCAGGCGACGAGGCCGGTGCCGCAGAAATCCTCCCGCAGGCGGTGGGGCAGTCGGCCGTTGCGCACGCGGTAGAGGCGGTCGGCAATGGCGAGTTCGGCATCGGCGCTCTGGACCGCCGCTTCGTAGAGGGCGTGCCGGCTGGGGCGTGTCGGGGCGTTTCGGCGGTGTTCAGCCATTGGGTGCTCTACTGGGCGCCAGAAGTGAAGGGGGGGCGGACGCTGCTAAACAGCAGCGCGGCGCGCTCCGAGAGCGGCGATTTCACCCGCTGCATAAAGTCTTCGGCGTAGACGCTGGTCAGCAGGGCGCGGGTCGAGGGATGGATGGGGGCGGGCGGATCGGTGAAATGCTCGTAGTTCGCCGCATACACCGGGGGCAGTTCGGCATTCTCCGCCCCCCCGGCGACCGGACCCAGGTAGCTGGCGATACAGGTGATGCCGGGGTGCTCGGCGAGGATGCGGGCCAGCGTATCGGCCGTCAGGGACTCGTGGAGGAAATCCTCGCCCTCGGGAATGCCGAGGGCGCGTTCAACCGTCGCCTGGTCGACCACCACCAGCTTGAATTTTCCCGAGGCGAACCCCTCGTTCATGCCCTTGAATTTGGCGGAGGAAATGGCGCTCTCGCTGCCGAGGGTGTGGTCCAGGACGAGGACGGAAGCCCCCTCCGGGAAGTCGCTGGCGATGAGCTGGGCGAGCCCGTAGCCCTGGGCCTCGTGCCACTTGGCGGCGTACGCCTGCGGGTTCTGCTTGGCGGGCTTGAAGCTGCTGGCCAGGGCCAGGGCGATAGCCGGCACGGCCAGCGCCACCGCGATGAATTTCCAAGCGGGGTTCCGGCGCATCTGAACCAGGGCATAGACCAGGCCGATCAGAAGAATAGCGAGCAGGATGTACATGGCGGGCTCCGGGTGGGGGCTGTCGGATTGGCTGCCCATTATGGGGTCTGGGGGTAGTGGAGCAAGCCAATTCCCGGGAGCCAGTGCGGTGGGACACATTGGGAAGATGCAAAATATTACAAAAAATACTAAAGCACCGATTCTATACATGGCTAAC
>CBFGVE010000179.1:0-5784 GCA_965651915.1 uncultured bacterium | reverse complement strand
TCGGCCGCCGGCTGGATCTGGTTTCTGATCGTCGCCTTCAAGAAGCACGTTGGCTGGGGCATCGCCGTGCTGCTGTTCGCGCCGGCCTCGCTGGTCTTCTTCTTCATGAACATCGAGCGCTCGCTCAAACCATTCCTGCTTTCGCTGCTGGGAAGCCTCGTCGTGCTGGGCAGCGCCTGGGGAATTGCCCTTACCGGCCCCCAGCAGTTTCTTCCCCGGCCTGGCCCGGCGGCAGTCAAGACCTACTCAGCCCCACACGATTCCCCTGCGCCTTCCGCAGCGGCGGAGCCCCAGCCATCGCTGTTCGTTAGCGCGGGAGGCCCAATAGTAGTGGGCGACCCGGCCGAACTTGTGATCGAGAATTTCGGCCCCCCGCGCGGCCGCATGCGTGTGGGCCCGCGCGAAATGCTCAGCTATGGCCGAACCGATTACGAAATCGAAGGCGGCAAGGTCGTCCGAATCATCACCAAATAGGATTCCACCCCATGTCCGAAACCGCACCCAACGAACCCGTCCAGCCCGACCTGTCGGAAAAAGGCCGCGACGCCAAAGGCAAGCCCATCTCCTCCGACCGCCGCCTGTTCATGCAGCTTCTCGTATTCGTCGGCAACGAGCGGGAAGAGGACCTCATCCAGGCGCTTTCGGCGCAGCGCTTCGCGGGAGCCCTCTACCGGGACATCAACCAGCCGCGCGGCTTCGGCCTGCTCACCGCCTCCGAGGACCCCAACTTCTTCCTCGATGAATTGCGCACTTTTCTGCGCAGCTCCCCATTCAGCCGGATGGAGCAGCAGGAAGAAATGACCATGTTTGGCCGCACCTACTCGATCGGCTACGAGCAGGATCTCGAACGCACGCTGCTCGGCCGCCCCCTCGAGCGCATCCTCAGCCCCGAGCTTCCCTGGGTGGTCTGGTACCCGCTCCGCCGCAAGGGCGAGTTCGCCAAAATCCCCACCGCCGAGGAGCGCGACATTCTGATGGAGCACGGCCGCATCGGCCACCTGTTCGGATCGGCCGGGCTCGCCCAGGACATCCGCCTCGCCTGCTTCGGCCTCGACCGGAACGACAACGACTTTGTCATTGGCCTGCTGGGGCCCAACCTCTTCCCCTTGAGCGCCGTGGTGCAGACCATGCGAAAAACCCGGCAGACCTCCGAGTTCATCGAGCAGCTCGGCCCCTTCTTCATCGGCAAAGCCGTATGGCAGGCGCAGTCATGAGCGGCAGCACCCGAGCCAATCGCTTCCTGCTCGCCTGCGGGAGCCAGCCCGTCGACCGCACCCCCGTCTGGCTCATGCGCCAGGCCGGACGCTACATGCCCGAGTACCGAGCCCTGCGCGAGCGCCACTCCATCCTCGAAATGATCCGCTCCCCGGAACTGGCCGCCGAGGTAACCCTCCAGCCGGTGAACGCCTTCGAGATTGATGCCGCCATCATCTTCGCCGACATCCTGCCCCTGCTGAGCGCCCTGGGCATGCGCCTTGAGTTTGTCCGGGGTGAAGGCCCCGTCCTGCACAACCCCATCCGCCACCCCGCCGACATCGACCGCCTGCGGCCAACCACCCCCGAGGAAGGCCTCGGCTTCACCCTCGAGGCGATCCGGCTGGCCCGCCGAGCCCTGGACGGCGTGGTCCCGCTCATCGGCTTCTCCGGCGCCCCCTTCACCCTTGCCTGCTACGCGATCGAGGGCGGCGGCTCCAAAACCTTCGCCCGCGCCCGCGCCTTCATGAAGCAGGAGCCCGCCGCCTGGGAGCGGCTGATGAACCTCCTCACCGAGTCGGTGGCCGACTACCTGATCGCCCAGGCCGAGGCGGGCGCCCAGGCGCTACAGCTATTCGACAGCTGGGCCGGCACCCTCAGCGTCGAGGACTACGTCCAGCACGTCCAGCCCTGGTCGCGCGAGGTTCTGCGCCGCGCCCGCGCGGCCAAGGTACCCCTCATCCACTTCGGCACTGGCCCGATGGAAATCACCCTGGAGATGGCCCGCGCAGGCGGCAGCGTGATTGGCATCGGCTGCGGCCAGGAACTGGCCCGAACGTGGGATGCGCTCGGCAGCGAACTGGCCGTGCAGGGCAACTTCGACCCCGAGCTGCTGGCTGCAGGCCCCCTCGATGACATCTTCGCCCAGGCCAGGAGCATCCTCGACAGTGTGCGGGGCCGCCCCGGGCACATTTTCAACCTCGGCCACGGCGTTCTCAAACAAACCCCGGTCGAACACGTGCAGGCGCTGATCGACTTTGTTCACGAGGCTTCAGGGTGAAACGAATAGCCATCGTCGGCGGAGGAATCACCGGCCTTTCCGCCGCATTCTACCTGCAAAAGGAGGCCGCCGAGAACGGCATCCCGGTCTCCGTGATCCTGATCGAAGGCGATCCGAAGCTCGGAGGCAAGCTCGTCACCGACGAAATCGACGGCTTCGTGGTCGAGGGAGGCCCCGACTCCTTCATAACCCAGAAACCGTACGGACTCGACCTCTGCCGCGACCTGGGCCTCGAAGGCCGCCTCCAGCCCTGCGATCCCCGGCACGCCCACGTCTTCATCCTGCGCCGGGACCGCCTGCTCCCCCTCCCCCACGGCTTCCGCCTCACCGTGCCCACCGACGCCGCCGCCTTCCTCCGCAGCCCATTGCTCTCCTGGCCTGCCAAGCTGCGTACGCTGGCCGAACCCTGGATGCCTGCCCGCAAGGCCGGGGACGACGAGAGCCTCGCCCGCTTCATAACCCGGAGGTTCGGGCGCGGCATGCTTGAAGGCATCGCCGGCCCCATGATGGCCGGCATCTATGTGGCCGATCCCCACCGGCTGAGCCTGCTCGCCACTTTTCCCCAGTTTGCCAAGATGGAACGCGAGCACGGGAGCCTAACCCGTGCCATGCTCGCGATGAAGAAAAAGGCCGCCCAATCCACGCGCAAGCCGCCCCCCATGTTCATGAGCCTGCGCGGCGGCATTGGCGAACTGTCCGCCGCGCTTATCGCATCGGTCAAGGCCGAGGTCCGCACCCAAACCTTGGTCGAGGAGCTTCACCCCCCGCGCGAGGGCGGCCGCTGGCGGCTGCGACTCAACGACGGCACCGAGATCGAAGCCGACGCGGTCATTCTCACGGCCCCCGCCCATGCCGCCCAGCGGCTTGTCGCTCCGTTCGACACCAGCCTGGCCAGCCTGCTCGACCACGTCCGCTACCTCTCGACCGCCACCGTGTCCCTGGGCTTCGCCGGGGACCCTTCGGTCTTGCCCCACGCGCTCGACGGCTACGGATTCATTGTGCCCAAACCCGAGGACAGCCCCCTGCTCGCCTGCACCTGGTCCTCGCGTAAGTTCGAAAACCGCGCACCCGAAGGCCATTTTCTGATTCGCGGATTTGTCGGCGGAGCGGGACGGGAGCACCTGGCCGAGCTTCCGGAAAACGAGCTAGCCGAACTGGTGCACGGCGAACTCCGCCGCATCCTGGGGCTACAGGCACCCCCGCTGTTCCGAAAGGTGTACCGGTGGCCCAAGGCCAATCCCCAATACGACGTGGGCCACCTCCAGCGCACCGACGCGATCGAGCAACACGTGCAGGCCGCCTGGCCTGGACTTCACCTCGCCGGCAGCAGCTACCGCGGCATCGGCATCCCCGACTGCATCCACAGCGCCCGCCAGGCGGCACTCCAGGCCCTGGCGATTTCCAACACACCGTCCGCCACGGAATGCCAGCCTTCGCCGACGGCCTCTTCAGCACGGGCACCAACATCCACTCGCCACGACTAAACATGGCAAGGACCGCACTACTTGCAGCCTCCGCGCCTGGCATCCCCGGCGTCGGCGGTGTACTCCTCGACAGCATGCTTCGCTGCCCCGGCGTCGACCGGCCCCATCTGGGCGCCCTGCTTTCCGAGACGCAAGCGGGGAAAATCCGGCGCGAATCGCTGGCCACGCTGGAAGTCTTCACGCCACCCGACGAATTTGCCCCTGCATTCCAGGGAGGGGCAGTCGCCACCCTGCAGCGAATCCGCGCACGCCGGAAACTCTACGATCCGGCGATCAGCCGGCTCGCCCGCGAGCTTTCGCAGTGGCTCAACCGCGTAGCGCCGCAGCGGTTGTGGGCCATTCTGAACAGCATGGCGGTAATCGACGCGCTCGCCCAGACGACCCTCCCCCCTGGCTGCGAGCTGCTGCTCCAGGTCTGGGACGATCCCCGGCACCTCGCCCAGCAGCGGAGACTCGACCGGCTGGCCCGCCAGCGTGTGCTCGGCCGCTTTACCCGACTGCTCAGAAGGGCCTCGCGCACCGCCGTGATCTGCGAGGAAATGCAATCTGCCTACCAGGCGCTGCATCCAGGCCGCTATCCCATCATCCGTCTGAGTTCCGACGCGACGCCCCCCCAAGCGCTAGCCGATCCCTCCTCCGCTTCCGAATTTCGGATTGGACTGTCGGGCAGCATGTACTGCCCCTCCGCCTGGAAGACTCTTCAACAAGCGCTCGACCATCTCGGCTGGCGGCTGGACCAGCGACAGGTTGTGTTGGTGGTGGCCGGTGGCCGCATCGAGTTCTCCTCGCGCGAAGCGGCGGAATGCCGCTTCTACGGATGGCGGCCACCGGAAGAAATCCAGCTTTTGATGAGAGACTGCGACCTGCTCTATCTGCCCCAGGCCTTCGAGTCGGGAGAGCGCCTGCTCTCCCAACTTTCCTTCCCCACCAAGCTCAGCACCTACATAGCCACCGGCCGCCCCTTGCTCATCCACACACCGGCCTATGGATCGCTCGCCCGCTTCGCCGCCGAGCATGGACTGGGCTACATCACCCACTCCCTCTCTCCAGGCGAACTGGCCGAACAGCTACGCCAGTTTGAAGCACCCGGTTTCCGGCTCAACCGCGCCGAAGAGGCCTGCCGGATCGCTACCTCCGTACTTACCGAGGAACGTTATCATCAGGCCATCCAGGAGTTCCTCGCCGGCGGCGAAGCCAACCGACCGACCCCGCCATGAGCACCCGTGTACTCTTC
This sequence comes from uncultured bacterium, assembly GCA_965651915.1. Lineage (GTDB taxonomy): Bacteria > Verrucomicrobiota > Kiritimatiellia > CBFGVE01 > CBFGVE01 > CBFGVE01. The sequence continues at coordinate 812 of CBFGVE010000179.1, read as the reverse complement.
TTCATGGCTACCGCGTCACCGGTCGGTGGCGTGGCCACCTGGCTGGACGGCGCGGTGAGCCATCTCGCCCGGACCGGCTACGATCCGCTGGTCGCCCTGGTCCGCGGCCAGCAAACCCATCTACCCGAGCGCTTCAGGTCCTTCCACCCCGGCCTGCCCTCGATCGAAGTCGATGGCCGGGGCCTCGATTCCGGGGGGCGCGTGCGGGCCTGCCAGGCCGCCCTTCTTCGCACCAACGCACGCCTGGTCCTGCCTCTAGGCGTTCTGGATGCCAATCTGGCCGCGATCGAGGCGCGCAGGCAGGGCCACGAGCTGCGCCTGGTGGGCCGGGCCCAGGGCAATCTGCCTCCCATGCTGGCCGATCTCGAAGACCTTAGGGAAGCACTGGACCACGTAGTCTGCGTGGGGCAGATGACGCGACGCTACCTGGTCGGTCCCGGCGGGTTTCAGGAGGACCGGGTTACCCACATTCCCAACGGTGCCCGCCTCCCGGTTGCATCCCGCGTGGAGCGCAAGCCCGGCGAGCCCTTCCGCATCGGCTACGTGGGTCGGCTCAGCCCCGGCGACAAGCGGGTCATGGACCTCCCGGCTTTCTGCGATGCGCTCGAAGCCGAAGGGCTGGATTACCGGTTGACCATCGCCGGTACCGGACCTTGCGAAGCCATGCTGCGGGATGCGCTGAGCAGCCATGCACCGCGCATCGAACTTCTCGGGGCCCTGTCCGCCGAACAGCTCTATGAAAAGGTTTTTCCCCGTCTCGATGCCTTGATGCTCTTCTCCTCCTCGGAGACCTTCGGCATCGTGCTGGCCGC
>CBFGVE010000178.1:0-5819 GCA_965651915.1 uncultured bacterium | reverse complement strand
AGTCGATCCGAAGGAACCGCCCCAGGTTCACCATCGAAAAGAGCAAGTCGCCTAGCTCCTCTGCCTGGGCCGCCGCATCGCCGGCTGCCATGGCCTCGCGAAGCTCCTCCCATTCCTCGCGGCACTTTGCCTCGACTTCCTCGATGCGCCTCCAGTCGAAACCCACCCGCGCGGCCTTGCGCTGCACCTGCTCGGCCTTCATCAAGGCGGGCAGCGATTTGGGAATGCCCTCTAGCACCGATTTGCCCCGGGTACCTTTTTCATTCCGCTTGATCGCCTCCCACTGCTGGACGACGGCATCAGCGTCCTCGGCCCGGGCATCGCCGAAAACATGGGGGTGGCGGCGTTCGAGCTTGTCGGAGATGCACGTCGCGACGGTGTCGAAGGTGAACGCGCCCTCCTCCTCGGCAAGCTGGGATTGGAATACCACCTGGAGCAGCAGGTCGCCTAACTCCTCGGCGAGCTGGGCTCGATCGCCGCCGTCGATCGCGTCGATCACCTCGTGCGCCTCCTCGATCAGGTAGGGCCGAAGGCTCTCAAGCGTCTGCTCGCGGTCCCAGGGACAGCCCCCGGGCGAGCGGAGGACCCGCATGATGCGTATGAGACGATCGATCGGGCGTTCGAGCGCTGTGGCGGGCATGGGATGGACCGGCTCGCCGGGGGAACTCATGCCCGGACGAAATCGGGAAAGGCCAGGTCCAGCAGCTCTTTGACCGGGTAGTCGGCGTAGCTGTCAAGCACGACATCGGCGCCGCCGAAATCCTCGAAGGCGGTGAAGCCATCGGGCACGACCACGCAGCGCATGCCAGCGGAGAGCGAGGCCCTCATCGAGGTGCGCTGGCTGACGAAGGCCGCGCAGTTGCGCGGGTTCTTGCCAAGCGACTTGGCGAGCTTCAGCCAGCTATCGGCGCGGGGAAAGGCAGCATCCGAGGACGGTAAGGTGTAGAGCCCCACGCCCTGGGAGGCCAGTCCGGTACGCTCCATCAGCGACTCGGCTACGTCGAGCGGAAGCGAACTGAGCGCGGCGCAGGGGATGCGCTGCTCAAGCGCGCCGCTCACTACCTTGGCGAAACCGGGATTCAGCTCGGCCTGCTTGGAGGCGAGGAACATGGCGATGCCGGACGACAGATCGGAACTAAGCTTGTCCGCCTTGCTCCGCGGAAGCTTCAGCACATCGGCGAGGCGGGCGAAGCTGCTCTCCGAACCGAGGTGGAGGCAGTAGCGCGAAAACAGCACGGGCGAGAAGGCCACGCCGTCTTCAGCAAGGAGTCCGGTAAGCACTTCGCATGCGATCTGGCGTACGCCCACGGCAACGCCTTCCAGCTCGAAGAAGAGGGCGTTGGGTCCCGTCGACGCCTTGCCGGCGGAACTGTCGGAGGACTTTTCGGAAGACTTGGTCGGGGTGGCTGGCGTTCCCATAAATGCTGAGGCTCCTAGTTGCGTTGAAAATGAGCTGCCCACTGTAGATACTTCACGGCGGCGGGTCAAGACATCCTATTTCTCCGGCAGGCAGCACTTGGCACAATGGGCGGGCCCATGCTAGGTTCCTTCATGCGCTCCGGCCCCCAGCTCCGGCCCCTGATCGTGCTTCTTGGCCTCGCCTGCGGGGCCGTGGCGGGCGGAGGCCCCCAGAACGTGCTCGTGGTCGCCAACCGCAACCAACCCGAGTCCCAGGCTCTCGCCAACTACTACGCCCAGCAGCGCGGCATACCCGGCCGCCAGATCCTCCACCTCGACGCACCCACCTCGAACTCGGTCACAACCTCGGTCTTCTCCAACAGCCTCGAAGGCCCCATCTTCGCCTATCTGGCCGAAACCGGCCTCGATTCCCAGATCGACTACCTCGTGCTGGCCGGCCAGCTCCCCTTCCGCGTCTACACCTCGAGCATTGGCAACGGCAACGGAATCTCCGGCGCCCTCTTCTACGGCTACCGGGAGGACCCGCCCTCCCCCGTGTGCAACCTCCCCGAGGATACCTTCTCAGACTACTTCGAGGCCGAGCAGGCGTTTTCCCGCCAGGGCGCCCCAAGCCTCGGCCGCTACATTATTGCCTCGGTCCTGCGCGGAGGCACCCTCGCCAGCGGACTCGCCCTGGCCGACCGCTCTCTCGCGGCCGACGGACTTCAGCCCGCCGGAGAGGTGCTTTTCATGCGCACCAGCGACCTCGCCCGCAACGTCCGCTGGACCCAATTCCACGCCGCCGATTTCCTCGGCCGGCAGCTCGGCCCCGCCTGGTCCGCCCGGCTCCTGGAGCAGAACAATGCAACCTCCACCAATCTCGCCGGATTCCACCACGGCCTGCGTAGCGTAGACAACCTCGGCACTTCGTCGGTTCTCCCCGGCGCCTACGGCGATACCCTCACCTCCTTCGGCGGCGACCTGCTCGACGACATCGACACTGCGCACCAGCACACCTCGGCACTGGACTGGATCGACGCCGGCTTTGCCGGCAGCCTCGGCACCGTGGTCGAACCTTGCAACTATACCAACAAGTTCACCCAGAGCCGCGTCCACTACTGGTACGCCCGCGGGTTCAGCCTCGGCGAAGCGGCGATGATGGCCGTCCAAAACCCCTACCAGTCCGTGCTGGCCGGCGACCCTCTCACCGCGCCCTATGCCCGGCGGTCCACCGTGGAAGTCGAAGGGCTTTCGCCCGGCGACACCGTCGGCGGCGCCGTGCCCCTGACCATAACGGCCTCAGCGTTCTCCCCGGACCACCCCATCGACCGCATCGACCTGTTCATCGACGGCCAGTTCGCCTCCACCCTGTCCTATGCCCCACCCGCAGCCGGCAACACCGTCGCCGTCGCCCTGCCCGGCTTCACCAGCCTCTATACCGTGGCGGAGGGGGACCTCGTCCCCGATATTGCCCAAGGGCTGAGCGCCCAAATCCAGTCTGGCACGCCCGACTTCTGGCCCCGAGCCTCGCCTGACCGCCTCGAACTGCTCCAGACCGAGCTTGGCGTGCCGGGTGCCCACCTCCCCTTCTCCGTCTCCACCCACATCGGCACCGCCACGGTCAAGCGCGTTCACGCCCGCGCCTCCGCCGCCCAGTTTCTCGAAACCCAATACACCGCCCGCCAGGCGCTCTATCTTCGCTACGAACCCCAGCCCGGCGACCAGGTCCACCTCGCCATCACCCGGCTCGACGGCACCCGCATCAGCCACACCGCGACCGCCAGCGCAGACGATACAACCCAGAGTCTCGTCGAAGACCTGATGGCGCTGGTCAACGGCGACCCCGCGCTCCAGGTCCCCGGAGGAGCCCTCGCCACCTACCGCCGCCCCCTCGGCGACGCCACCTGGCAGGAGTTCTACATCGTCGCCCGCACCAACACCTGGGAGAGCGCGAACCTGTTCATCGAGTACGATGTGGACGCTTCGCTCTTAAGCTCACTCGAAGGCCCCGACTACATCGGCCACCCCGCAAGCAACAGCGACGTGCTCAGCGCGCGCGCCACCGCCTTCCTCTCCTCCGGCGAACCCCAGCTCGTCGCCGAGCACCTGCTCGACACCACCCTGCTCGCCAACGGACCCCACACCCTGCGCGTCGTCGCCTACGAGGGGAGCGCGCTCCGCACCCAGGGCCACGCGCTCGTTCCCTTTGTCGTCAGCAACGCCCAGTTCCATTGCGCCATCCAGCAGCCCCCCGACCAGCACCACACCGTGCACGGCAGCGTGGTGACCGCCGAGGTCCACGCCGCGTCCGCCTTCGGCACGGTCACCTCGCTGGTGCTCTACGCTCAGGGCAAGGCGGTAGCCACCGCCGCCACCGCCAGTGCCAGCTTCGCATGGAACACCACCTTTGCCGGCCCAGGAGTGATCCCGATCCACGCCCTCGCCCGCGACGACCAGGGACGCGAGGCCCTTAGTCCATCCATCCACATCAACGTACTCCACGACGCCGACGGGAATGGGCTTCCCGACGCCTGGGAGTGGGAGCGTTTCGGCACCCTCGGCGCCGCCACCACCGAGGGCGATGACGATAGCGACGGCGTCGGGAACTACGACGAGTTCATCGCCGACACCGACCCCCTCGACCCCTCCAGCGCGCCTCGCATCACCGCCATTTCGCTGCCCCCCTCCCCCCGCGCCGCGACCGAAGGCAGCCCCCGCCGGCTCTACCGCGTCGCCGGCGGCACCAACGCCCTGCAAGGCCAGGACTGGGTCCCGGTTCCCGGGCTGCAGCCCGGCGACTCCGCCCAGCCGCTCTGGCTCGACCTCCCCGGCGGGGACGCCCCCGCCGCCTACCGCATCGAAATCCACCTTCCGTGACCCCGAGTTTTATGCTCGCCCCGCCCCGCCCAATCTGGTTTAACAGCTCCCCCTCATTTAGGGTATGAACTAAAGTGTGCAAGTTGCTGTGAACAGAGCCGCCGATAATCCAACCTCATCCGCGCGGGCCAAGCGCATCGTGCTGGCCGACGACGACTCGCGCACCCTCGAATTCATGAAGTCGCTGCTCGACCTGGCCTGCCCCGGGACCGAAGTGCTCTGCTACCTGGAATCCGCCGCCGCGCTCGCCGCGCTCGAAGACCAGCCCGCCGAGCTGGTCATTCTCGACGTAAAAATGCCCCACATCGACGGCTTCGAGCTGTGCCGCCGCATCAAGGCCAACCCGGCCACCTCGGATACGCCTGTCCTGCTCGTCTCCGGCTACCTCACCGATCCCCACCACCGCGCCCAGGGTCTCGCCAGCGGCGCCGATGCCTACCTGTGCAAGCCCTTCGACAAGGAGGAGTTCACCGCGATCGCCGCCACCCTGATCCGGCTCAAGGAAAAGCAGGACGCCCTGCGCCGCCACGAGGAAAACCTCGAGCGCGCTCTCGAACGCGCAACCCTCGACTACCTCCAGAGCGAGGGCCGCTTCCATACCCTCTTCGAGCAGTCGCCCGACGCGATCTGGGTCGAGGATCTCGCCGGCAACATCGTGGAGGTCAACGCCGCCGCCTGCCGCCTCTGCGGACTCAAGAGAGCCGAACTGATCGGCCAGCACGCCCACGGCCTCATCAACGCCGAGCAGCGCACCCAGGCTGAGCAGCACCCCCGACAGTGGCAGCCCGGCCACCTCACCCGCTTCGGCAGCGACGAAACCCTGCCCATCGAATTCTCCTGCGGCTATATCGACTACGGCGGCAAACCTGCCCGCGTCCTCCATGTGCGCGACATCGCCGAGCGCCGGCGCGCCGAGGCCCGCGAGATCGAGCTGCGCAACCGCCTGGTGCGCGCCGAGCGCATGGAGTCCATCGGCCTGCTCGCCGGCGGCGTCGCCCACGACCTCAACAACATTCTCGGCCCGCTCGTGGGCTATCCCGACCTCCTGCTCGAATCCATGACGCCCGACGCCCCGTTCCGCGAAGAGATCGTTGAGATCAAAGAGTCCGCCCAGCGGGCCAGCGCACTGATCCAGGACCTCCTCATCCTCTCCCGGGGCGCGGGCCAGCAGCGTACGCCAGTCGACCTCAACCGCGCCGTGACCTCCTTCATGTCCGGTGCCCGCATGAAATCGCTCAGCCGCGAGCACCCCGGCGTCGACTTCCATCTCGACCTCTGCGACGAGCCGCTCATCGTGGTCAGCGGCGAAACCCAGCTCCTCCGCATCTTCTCCAACCTCGTCATCAATGCCTGCGAGGCGATGGGCGACGGCGGCAGGCTCACCCTCTCCACCCGCCGCGAAACCATCGCCAAGCCGCGGGAAGGCTACGAGCACATCGGTCGCGGCGACTACGCCGTCCTCGCCGTGACCGACCAGGGCCACGGCATAGATTCCGCTAACCTCGAGCGCATCTTCGAGCCTTTCTACACCAGCCGCAAGGGCC
>CBFGVE010000177.1:0-5836 GCA_965651915.1 uncultured bacterium | reverse complement strand
TGCCCACCCCGACGTGGCTCGCCAAGTTCGGCGCCACCCATATCATGCGCACCGACTACGAGCTGGCGCTGTATGGGAGATACTGCGTCTCGAATCGCCTCGCCAACGAAGGCTTCACCTTCCGCTTCCCCCACCTCCGAGCAGCCCTAACCGACCTCTGCACCCACCATCCCTAAAAAAGGGGTCAGTCATTTATTATTGTCATTTTCGGAAAATGACAATAATAAATGACTGACCCCTTTTTATTCGGGGGCCCGGGGCGTGGGGCCGGGGGGCTTGGGCCATTCGTTGATGTGGGTGCGCTCCCACAGCGGGATGCGGGTGAGGTAGGCTGCGCGCCCGATCATGTGCGCAGCAATCGGCGCGGTGAGCAGGATGAAGCCGATGATCAGCAGGCCCCGAGTGCTCACCGACAAATCCCCGAAGTGGATCATCACCGCCAGCACGATCGCGGTGACGCCGACCGCGCCCACCTTCGTCGCCGCATGCATGCGGCTATAAAGGTCGGGCATGCGGAGCACCCCCACCGAGGCGATCAGTGAAAACAGGCCGCCCGTGACGAGCAGCACCGAAGCGAGCAGTTCCCACATCACGGCGGCCCCCCTTTCACAATGTATTGCGCGAGCACCACGGTGCCGAGAAAACCCAGCAGGGCCACGCCGATCGCGGCGGGCAGGTAGACCGCATCGTTGAACGAAATGCATATGGTGAGAATCAGGGCGACGAGCAGCGTCGCGACGAGATCCAGCGCGATGACGCGGTCGGGCAGGCTGGGCCCGCGCACCAGGCGGAAGAAGGCCAGCAGGGTGGCGGCCAGCAGCAGGAACGCGGTGATGGCGGCAGCGGTTTCAATCATGGTCGGACCTCAGCAGGGTGAGCAGCCGGTGTTCGAGTCCGTCTTTAATCTCCGCGCGCAGGGCGTCGGGATCGTCGACGAACATCGCGTGGATGTAGAGCGTCTTGCGGTCGGGCGAGACATCGAGACTTAGGGTGCCCGGGGTGAGCGAGATGATGTTGGCCAGCAGGGTGATTTCCAGGTCGGTCTCGGCATCCAGCGGAATGGCGATCACCCCCGGCTTCATGTGCAGCTTTGGGGTGACGATGTCGTGCAGCACCCGCAGGCTGGAGTGAACCAGCTCGACAAAAAAGTAGATCATGAAGCCGACGAACTGCGCCGATTTGCGGAAGTAGGGCTCGGGTCCGGTCGCGCCACGGTGCAGAATAGCCAGTACGACGTAGCCAATGACAAAGCCCAGCGTGAGATTCGACGCGGTGACGACGCCGGTGAGGGCGGCCCAGATCGAGGCCAGCATCACGTTGTAGAGAAATAGGTTCATGGCTCGCCCCCCCCTCTTTGGAGGACCGCTTCAATATAGCCTTCGGGATTGAGTAGCTGCAAGGCGGCCTCGTGGACCAGCCCGAACACCGGGGCGATGAAAACACTCATCGCGACGATGCAGAGGCAGATGCCGATGATTGGAACCAGCAGGGGCTTCCAGTTGCCGGGCGGCGGCACGTGGTCCTTCGCGGATGTCGCTTCCTTCCAGTAGGAGGCAGCCCAGATTTTCGTCATGGAGAAGAGCGTCATGAGGCTCACCGCCAGCGCGGCGGCGACCACCAGCCATTCCCCCGCCCTCAGTCCCGCCACGACCAGTACCAGCTTTCCGAAAAAGCCGGAGAGCGGCGGCAGGCCCGCCAGCGCCATGGCCGAGATCAGGAAAAGAATGGAGACCAGGGGCCTGACGCGGTAGAGCCCGCCCAACCGATCGAGGTGGAAACTTCCCTGGAGGCGGTTGACCACGCCGGCGATGAGAAAGAGGTTGCTCTTGGCCAGCATGTTGTGGGCGATATAGAAGATTGCCCCCGCGATCGCCAGCGGGGTGAACACGGCCAGGCCCATGATCATGTAGCCGATCTGGCTGATGATGTGGAACGCGAGAATACGCCGCACATCGTACTGCACCGCCGCCCCCAAAACGCCACTGACCATCGTGAGCGCCGCGGCACCCAGCAGGAGGCCGTGGGTGAACTCCGGGTTATGAACAAAGATCAGGGTGAACACGCGGATCAGCGCGTAGACGCCCACCTTGGTAAGCAGTCCGGAAAAAATCGCCGACACGGCCGGCGGCGGGGTGTGGTAGCTCGCGGGCAGCCAGAAGAACAGCGGGAACATCGCCGATTTGATGCCGAAGGCGACCAGAAAAAGCATGCTCACCACCGTGACCAGCTCGGGATGGCCGTTCGCCCTAACCACCCGGGCGAGATCGGCCATGTTGAGCGTGCCGGCCAGGCCGTAGAGGATGCCCACCCCAGCCAGGAAGAGCGCCGAGGCCAGCAGGTTGAGCACCACATACTTGATCGCGCCCTCGAGCTGAGGCCGTTCGCCGCCGAGCGAAAGTAGAATGAACGAGGCGGTCAGCAGCACCTCGAACCACACATAGAGATTGAAGAGGTCCCCGGTGGCGAAGGCCCCGTTCACGCCCATGAGCAGGATGAGAAACAGGGGAAAGAATCCGTAGCGCACCCGGGCCCGGTCGATGTCGAAGCTGGCATAGACCGACACCATGAGCCCCATCAGCGCGGCCATGAACAGCATGATTCCCGAGAGCAGGTCGATCACCAGGGTGATGCCGAACGGCGCCATCCACTGGCCGGCATGAAGCACGACGTAGCCGTTTTGCCGCGTTGCGACCAGGAGGGCTATGGAAACCCCGAGCAGCATGGCCGAAGTGGCGACTGCGACCACCCGTTGGGCGATCAGGGAATTCCGCAGCAGGATGCAGAGAATCGCGCCGGCCAGCGGAAGGATGATGGGTAGGGCGGGCAGCGCGTTCATTTGCCCTCGCTCCACAGTTCATCGACGTTGTCGGTCTGGGTTGTCTGGTAGGTACGCAGAAAGAGCACCAGGGCGAAGGCGAGCACCGCGAAACTGATCACGATGGCAGTGAGGATAAGCGCCTGGGGAAGCGGGTCGGAGGTGAGCCCCGGCACAGCGGTCCCCCCATCGGGAATAAGCGGGGGTACGCCCTCACGCAAGCCTGCGGCGGTGAAGATGAGCAGATTGGCCCCCTGGCTGAGCAGTCCTAGACCCAGCACCATCTTGATCAGGTTGCGGCGCATGATCAGGTAGAGTCCGCCGGCGTAGAGCAAACCAATCACCAGAGCGAGGACGATCTCCATGCTACTCCTCCTCCGCCAGGGCAAAAATGATGGTGAGAATAACCCCGAGGACCACGAGGTAGACGCCGAGGTCGAACAGGAGCGGGGTACCCAATTCGAGCGTGAGCCCCCGGATGGGCGCGAGTTCGATCCAGCGGCTGGTCATGTAGGGCATACCGGAAAACCATGCGAATATCCCGCTGCCGAGCGCCACCGCCAGTCCGCACGCCGTGAGGCTAAGCGGCGAAACGCCCAGCAGGCGGCGCGCCGCCTGCACGTCGAAGGCCAGCGCGTAGAGCGCGAAGGCTGCTCCGGCCGAGAGGCCGCCGACAAAGCCGCCGCCAGGATAGTGGTGGCCGCGCAGGAACAGATAGACCGAGTAGAGCATCAGCAGCGGATACATGTAGCGGGTGGCGGTCCGCAGAATCATCGAATTCATGTGCGGTCCTCCTTGCGGATGCGGAACTTGAGCAGGGCGTAGATGCCCAGGGCCGCGATGGTGAGCACCGTGATCTCGCCAAGGGTGTCGAGTGCCCGGAAATCGACCAGGATCACGTTCACGATGTTGCGTCCGTGGGCGTCCGCATAGCTGTGGTCCAGGTAGTACTGCGACACGTCGGTCGGGGTCTTGACGCTCTGGGTGAGAAGCACGAGCAGGGTCATGACCCCGCCGCCGGCCGAGGCGATGGCCAGGTCCCGGATGCGGGTGCGCAACGGCGACTTCTTGCTGAACGCGGGCATATGGTAGAACGCCAGCACGAGAAGGATAACGGTGAGGGTTTCGATGACGAGCTGGGTCATCGCAAGGTCGGGCGCGCCGTAGTAGGTGTAGAGCAGGGCGATGCCGTAGCCGACCACGCCCAGGGCAAGGATGGACCGCAGCCGTGAACGGCTGTGTACCGTGAACAACGCAGCCAGGGCCATGATCACCGCGATAGTCGCGGGAATCCATCGCACCGGCGTCAGTTCGGAAAGGGTGAAACGCACACCCGACACCTGCATCGCGGCGGCGACCAGCACCACCACGGTGAGAATGGTGACGTTGAGATAGCGGCGCAGCGAGCCGTTCTGCAGCATTCGGGTCTGCCACTTGCCAAAGGCGAGCACGCCGCCAAGCGCACGCTCGTAGCCCCGGTCGGGTCCGGCGTAGGAGCCGACCGGGGATAGCCGGGGTCCTAGCGCTATCCACCGCGCCCGGAGGCCGTAGGCAACGAGCCCCAACGCCAGTGTAGCCAGGCTGATGAGAAGCACCTTGTTGAATCCACCCCAGAGGTGAAGGTGCGCCGTCAGCTCGCGACCCGCGATCGCGCTTGCCGCCGACTGGACCAGCCCATCGCCGAGCTGCCCAGGAAACAGGCCGATCAACAAGGTCAGGGTGCCGAGCAGCGCGGACCCCAGCCACAGCGTCCACGGAGCTTCGTGGGCACCAGCGCCGGCGGAACCGGATTTACCGAAGAACGGGGCGATCCCCATGCGGAGCCCCACCAGGGCGAAAAGCGCCCCGCCCAGCACGGTCAGCGCGACCAGTGCGGGCATCGCGTCTATGCCTGCGATCCACGTTTCCTTGGCCACGAAGCCGAAGAACGGGGGGAAACCGCCCATGGATAGGCCCGCGACCACAGCGCAGGCGGCGGTGATGGGCATCGCCCGGCGCAGCCCGCCGAGGCGGGTGAGGTCGGTCTCGTGCGTCTCGTGCGCGAGGGTGCCCGCCACCATGAACAGCGCGGCCTTGTAGAGGGCGTGGGCCAGCACGAAAGCGGCCATGGCCTTCAGCGCACCGGCGGTGCCCACCCCCAGCAGCATCACCATCGCACCCAGAGCCGCTACGGTCGAGTAGGCCAGCATGCGCTTCATCACCCGCTGCGGCGCGGCCATCAGCGCCCCCACGGCAAAGGTCGTGCCGCCGACCACGAGCAGCAAGGTGCTCCAGGCCGAGGTTCCCCCCAGGGTGGGATGCAGGCGGGCGAGCAGGTAGATGCCGGCCTTGACCATGGTGGAGCTGTGGAGGTAGGCGCTGGCGGGCGTCGGGGCCTGCATCGCGTTCGGCAGCCAGAAATGGAACGGTACCTGGGCCGACTTGGTGAACGCGCCGACCGCGACGAGGCCGAGGATAAAGGGATAGTGGGCTTGGTTCCGCACCGTGTCGCCCGCCCCCGCCAGACCTGAAAACGAAAAGGTGCCCGCCGCCAGGCCCAGCAGCACCAGGCCAGCCAGGAGGAATAGGCCGCCCAGAACGGTGACCAGCATGGCCTGGAGCGCCGCCTTTCGGGCCTCTTCCCGGTCGTGGTCGAAGCCGATGAGGAGATATGAGGTGAAGCTGGTCAGCTCCCAGAACACAAAGAGCGCAATGAAGTTGTCGGCCACCACCACCCCTAGCATCGAGGCCATGAACGCGGTGATGTAGAGAAAAAAGCGCCCCTGCTGGGCATGCCCGTGCAGGTAGCCGTGGGTATAGAGGAGAATCAGCGCGCCAATGCCCGTAATTAGCAGCGCGAAGAGCAGCGATAGGCCGTCGAGCCGGAACGACCAGGAAAAGTCGAGAAGCGGCATGGCGGCCACCGACTCGGCCGGGAAATCACCGGCGAATACCCGCGGAACCTGAGCAACCAAGCCCACGAACGCAACGCCCACCACCCCTGCCCCGACGAGTCCCGTCCACTGGGGGCGTACCCGGTGC
>CBFGVE010000176.1:0-5866 GCA_965651915.1 uncultured bacterium | reverse complement strand
TTCATAGATGTGGGTAATTGGTGGAGGCTCGCCGCCAGCTTACGGCTATGACAGGAGAATATCAAGAATGGAGGCTATGGGCGTGGATCGAGGGGAGAGTTAACCGCAAATGGTCGGATGAACACGGATGTGTAGTGCGGTGGCTCGACACCGCTTTGGGGTGGCGCTGGCTTGACAGCGGGGTAATTCGGGGTGGGTAATCTTTGTCGCGATCTTTGTCGTAATTTCCCAAGATACTGAGAATGAATCGTGGTCTTGGGAGCGACGAAGATCGGGGCAACGATCGGGACAACGATTCCACCCGACACCCGACCCCTCCTTCCCATTTTCCTCCTAACCGCCCAGCCGGCCTGCCGCCGCCATTGCCTTGAGTTTGGCGTGTAGGATTTCGGCGATGCGCTGGAGGCCTTCTTCGGTGAAGTGGATGCCGTCGTTGGTGAAGTAGCGGTCGAATTCGGCGGGCGCGAAAATAGCCGCAAGGTCCAGGACCTCGGCTCCGGTTTCGCGGGCCACCTGGCGGGTCAACTCGACGTATTCGTCATGGGCGGTTTCGGCCTCGTCGGTGCTGCGGCCGTAGCCCGCCCGGACCAGCGATTCGTCCAAGTCACGCCGGGGGGCGGTGATGACCAGCGGTTGGGCGCCAACGGCGCGGATGTCGGCGATGAGCATCTTCAGGGTTTCGGCGTAGCGGGGTTGGGGTACGCGGAACGTCTTGCCGTCTTCGGCGGATTGCTGCGGCTCGGGGGGCTTGGCGAGTCCGGCCAGCAGGGCGAAGAATTTTTTCTCCCGGAGTGCGGCGATGGAGGCGGCGGCGGCCGGGTTCATCCGGATTGCGAGGCGCTGGTCGTCTGGTTTGTCGTAGAGCCAGTGGTCGTTCCATCCGAAGTAGATGGTGACGATGTCGGGCTGGTAGTGGCGGACGTGTTTCTGGAACTGCCGATGGCCCTGGAGAAGGGAGTAGCCGAAGACTCCGGTATTGTAGGATTCCCAGGGCTGGCTGGTGGGCGGATCCTGCTGGAGGAGGTCGTGCAGCCGGTCGCTGTAGGGAGGTAGGCCCTGGGCGGTGCAGGAGTCGCCCATCGCGATGAGCCTCATGGTTCCGGGCGGTTTCTCCCTGGTGAACTCCCGGGTTCTGTGGCCGAGGCTGTTGATGCGGTAGCCGCCCCAGTCAATTCCGGGGTTGAAGGCGAAAAGCAATTCGGGGTCGCGCAGAATCCGATTGTTTTCGACGGTCGTGTCTTCGGCCTCTCCGCCGGTCACGACGATAGGGGCGCTGGGCAGGGCCTTCACGCCGAGTAGGCCGGCCACTCCTTCGAGCAGCAGCAGGGCGACGAATGGGCTCAGGATTGCGAGGCAGGTTTTCTTGTAGATTGCCCGGTCGCCAAGCCCGCGATAGGCTGGTGCCGCGTGGCGGATGGCGCGAACCAGGGCGATGCGGGCTGCCAGAAGGGCTATGGGAGGCAGGTAGGTTTTGGCGCCCCAGCTTGCCGAGAAGTCGAAAATGCCCAAATCGACGACAACCGGGTTGAAGAACCAGGCGCATACCATGAGGACGATGGTCAGCAGCAGGACGGTGTCGAGGAAAGCGAGCAGGGGGCGCTGCCAGGGGCGGGTCGTGGGAGCGGGAAGGATGGTTGTTTCCATGTGGTTGCCAGTGGAGGGGGTGTTTATGAATGTGCAGGCACCTTAACGGCGGCAGGGCGTAAATCAAGTTTTCCGGGCAAAGAGGTCGAGATGCCGTTCGCAGATCGCCGCGATTCCGAAGCGGTCGCGAGCAGTGGCGTACCCGGCTTCTATCTGCCTGCGGGTGGCTTCCGCGTCCGGGTCGAATGCCTCAAGCGCATGTGTCCAGGCGTCCTCGTCCCTGGCCTCCACGAGGGTGCCGCTTTCCCCGTTTTCGACCATGTCCATGATCCCGGGGATGCGGGAGGCGATGACGGGGATCTTGCAGGCTAGGGCCTCCAGGACCGAAAGCCCCTGCGCTTCGGATTCGGAGGGGAAGACAAAGGCGTCGGAGGCGTGCAGGTAGTCGGTGACCGCCTCCACATAGCCGGTGAAGATCACCGACCCCTCCAGGCCGCGGTCCGCGACGAAGCGGCGTAGCTCCTCCTCGCAGGAAAGGTGCTGGCCCGCTCCTGAGCCGATAAGCACCAGCCGGGCCTGGGGGTGGGCGGGGGCGTAGAGCGCCCAGACCCGGAGCAGCAGTTCCAGGCCCTTGCCCCGGTTGAGTTTCCCGGAGTAGGCGAAGAGCAGGCCTTCGGGCAGGCCGAGCCGCTGCCGGAGGGCTGACCGGCTCTCGCCTGCGGCTGGGCTGAAAAGGTCGAGGTCAAGTCCGTTAGGAATCACCTCAATGCGGGCGGCGGGAATCCCGCAGGCGAGGAACTCCTCGGTTATTGGCGTGCTGATGCTGAGAAAGTGTCGGGCGCGGCGGTAGAGCAGGTTGCGCAGGCCGACTAGGGGGCGGAAAATGAGGCGATGAAGGGGCTTTGTCCGGCCCTCGGGGGTTTTCCAGATGAACTCGCCGCTCATTTCTCCCCGGGCCTCGGCTCGGAGAACGCAGGGCTTTCCCGTGAGGGCCTGGGCGAGAATTCCGGCAAAGCCCAGCACCCGAAGGCCACACACGTAGAGCACGTCGTAGTCGTTCCTTCTCCGCCAGAGCTGCCAGAGCGCGGGGCCGAGCATGAGGTACTTGCCAGTGCGGGCGAAACCGGTGGGGCCTACGCGATGGACCTCGAAGCCGTCGAGCTGCTCGCGCCGGGCGAGGTCCCGGGTGCGGCGGCGGGTGAGGACGAAGACCTTCGCACCGCGCCGGGTCCACTCTCGGCAGAGGAGATGGGCGTGGCGCTCCCCGCCGCCCACGACCGGATAGAAGTTGCCCGCGAGCAGGCAGATCCTGGGTGCGGGGGTGTCGTTGGGCCGCTTGAGACGTGTGTGTGCGTCTTCTCCCACACTCTTTGTCGCGATCTTTGTCGGGATCTTTGTCGAGTTATTCAAGATACGGCTCTTTTCTACATGCTCCAAAAACTCTAGAATGACGTTAAAGTCATGCCGGGAAAGCCAAGCCATGGTTACTGGTTAGAGGGGTTATCAGTCTCATAGACTGAGTAAAAGAAGAATCACCGCTTTCCATCAAATTAACGAAGGTTTCGACAAAGATCGCGACAAGGATCGGGACAAGGATAGGGACGAAGATCGGTGGTCATAGCCAGCCTTGCTCGCGGTACCAGCGGGCGGTAGCCCGCAAGCCGGCCTCGGTGGTCCACTGGTAGCGCAGGCCCAGCCGCTCCCGCACCTTGCGGGTGTCGAAGGAGCGGTCTTTGGTGAAGAACGCGACGCGGCGGCGGTAGATGGGTGGACTGAGCTTCAGCGGACGGCATATCGCCTCGGTGATATCGGCGAGCAGGAAAAAGGGCCATGCGGGTAGGCGGACTGGCCTGAACCGTCGGCCGAGTTCGTCGGCGATCAGGCGGCCCATCTGTTCGAGCGGGATGGCCTCGGGGTCGCCACAGATGAAGGCTTCGCCAAGCGCTGCCGGATGCCAGGCCGCGCGGATGATCGCCTCGGTGAGGTCGTCGACGTGGATCAGGTGGTAGAGGCTGCGTCCGCGGCCGAGCATGGGGAACAGAGGGGCGCGGGCCATGCGGAAGACCTTGAGGAGACGGCGGTCGCCCGGACCATAGATCGCGGCGGGGCGGATGACGGAGTAGGGGAGGGTGCGGTCGCGGGCGAAGCTGTGCAGCCACTGTTCGGCCTCGGCCTTGGTGCGCTGGTAGATGTCGCCCGGATGAAATGGAGCGGTCTCGTCTGCGGGAGGCTGCTCGATGTGGCCGTGAACGCCCACGGTGGAAACGAGCACGAAGCGGAGGAACCCGGGCTGCCTGATGGCGGCTTCGGCGAGCCGCTGGGTGCTGAGCACGTGTACGCGGTGGTATTCGTCGTCGGCGAGGCTGGGGTCCCGGTAGGCGGCGGCGACATGGAAGATGTAGGCAACGCCCTCCGTCGCCCGGGCGATGGCCTGCTCGTCGTACACGTCGCCCTCGACCCACTCGACAGGCAGGCCGGCCAGGGTGCCGCGGTTGGATGATGCGCGGACCAGGGCGCGCACCTTGACCGGAAGGGCGCAGAGCTTGCGGACGAGCACCTGTCCGGTGAAGCCGGTGGCACCGGTTACGAGGACGATGGAGCCCGGTTCAAGTCCCTCGGTGGAAAGTAGCTGAGCGTGGGAGGGGGATGCATCCATGGCTTGGATTGACTTGGTCTGGGGTATGCCTTTAGATTCCGGGGAGTTGCAATAAGCCTCGTATGCTGTACTCGGCCAGCGAATTTGTCGAGCAATACCCTCCCACTTCCCCGGATCCAGCCCGTCATGGAAATCGACACGACCGAGATTATCCGGATTCTGCACCTTTGCGAGCATTTCGGCACCCGCACCGCCTCTTTCCATGGGGTGGCCCGCTCCTTCGAGCTGTGGCTTCCCCCGCTGAATGAGCCTCCGTTCGCGACCCTGCTGTGCAGCAGAGCCAAGCCCACCGCGGCCGCACTGGAGCGCTACCGCCGGATTGGGGTCGAGCCCCTTTCGCTGGGGTACGGCAAGCTCGATCCGCGAAATTTGTTCCGCCTGATCGGTATCCTCCGCGACAAGTGCATCGATATTCTCCATCTGCACGGCTACGGGGCGTGTACCTGGGGACGCATCGCCGGACACCTCTTCCGTATTCCGGCCATCGTCCACGAGCGCTGCAACTACCACAGCGTCCCCTGGTACCAGCGTCCGGTGGAGGCGACCCTGGGGCCGTTCACCCGCTATGCCTTCGCGGTTTCGGAAAGCACCCGCCAGTTCACCATCCGCAAGCGCCATATCCGGGCCGACCGGGTCAAGCTGCTCTACAGTGGGATTCCGCTATCCGGCATCCCTCTGATCGATGATAACGAGCGTCAGCGCCAGCGGACGGACCGCGGCATTGGGCCGAACGAGCTGCTCTTCGGCGTGGTGTCGCGCATCGAACCCCACAAGGGCCACCGCGACCTCCTGCGCGCCTTCGCCCGGGTGCGTGCTGCGCTGCCTTCCGCCCGGCTCTGGATCGTGGGCGACGGCTGGTACCAGCCGGAGGTCGAGGCGCTTGCGCGCGAGCTAGCGCTGGGCGACTCGGTAGCGTTCCTTGGCTACCAGGCGAACGTGTGGCCGCTGATCCAGGCGCTCGACGTGCAGGTCTTTCCCAGCCACCAGGAAGGCACGCCCAACACACTCTACGAAGCCCTAGCGGTCGGCAATGCGATTCTCGCCTCGACCGCGGATGGCCAGGGAGAGATTCTCACCGATGGCCGGGACGCGTTGCTCTATGCCCCGGGCGACGGGACCGCCCTGGAGCAGGGGATGCTTCGCCTCGCCGCCGAGCCCGTGCTGCGTTCCTCCCTGCGGGCCGCCGCCAAGGCCCGCTCCGCCGATTTCGACATGGACCGGACCATTGCCACGCTCAAGCAAACCTACCTCACCATCATGGGGCGCGCATGAAAGACCGCTACCGAATGCTTCTTTCCCTACTGCTGGCCCTGGGGGCCTTCCTTGTGTTCTCGTGGCCGCTTCCCCGGCACTTCTCCGAAGGCATCGCCTCCTCGCATTCCAATATCGAGCGGGGCAACGCCCGGGCGATGATCCCCGGCGACCACCTGCAGTTTCTCTACCACATGTGGCTGGCCAAGGACACCTTCGTGGGCGACACCCCGCTGTTCTACAACCTCTATGAGTTCAACACCGGCGATGACGAAGCCCGCCGCGAGGTGCGGCCCTACTACCTGCCGTTTTCGCTGTTCTTCACCCTCGGCGCCCTGGTCGGCAGCCACGCCTTCGCCTGGACGTTTGCGATCC
>CBFGVE010000175.1:0-5891 GCA_965651915.1 uncultured bacterium | reverse complement strand
TAGCCCCAACCTACTTCGTCCCAGGGCCACTCCCAGGACAGCAAAAAGACCAGCAGTAACGTGGCGCCCCCTCCGAATACCCGGGCTGGACGCAGCCAGTCTGAAATTTCGCCGCGCCGGACCAGCCCGCCCGCAAGGTAGAGCCCTGCAAATAAACTCGCGTAGAGCGGGATCCATAGGCCCGGGACACTCTTTTCGAGGACGATGCCCAGGGCCGAGGCAGCGCCAATGATCGCGCTCCACTGCACCAGCGCGGATCGCGGGCTGTGGGGCGAGGCCCGCACCGTCTTCCACACGAACGGGACTGCAAGCGCCGCGAGCGGCCAGAACAGCAGTGCATGCTCGCCCATAGACTGCTCATATCCCGCCCAAGTAGTAATGCCGGCGAAATAGATCATCAAAGGAGAAACCGCCCCCAGGAGGTAGACCAGAGGCAGACTTAACAGCATCCAGGTCAGCAAAAACGAGTCGAACGCTCCCGGCATGTGGTAGGTCTGGGCAACCAGCGCAATCGAGGCGGCCACGGCGAGACAGTGGAAGACACCGGCGGACTCCCTCATCGCGGTTCCCGATGCTCCGCGCCACAATACCCAGCCAGAAAGTGCCTGGGCGAGAAGCAGGGGCGTAAGCGAAAAGGCCGTGCGGGCCCCGAGACCAAGCTCCTGCCAGTTGTGTGCCAGAAGCAGGATGATGCCCGCCCCGAGCACCCCGAAAAACACCAGGGCAAGAGGCAAGCCCGACTTTAGGGAGACCGGACCGTAGTGGATTTTCAGGGAGGCTGCCGCGTCGGGCGTAAGCACCCCAGCCTCGATTAGGCCGGGAAGCTCATCGTAGAGCCATCGTATGGATGTATCGCGTTTCATGGGTCTCCTAGGTGGATCGGTTGCGACAACGTTATAGGCAAACGCCATGCCAGCAAGCCAATACTCTTCACCCAGGCCTCGCCGCCACCCCCTCTGCCTATGCTATTGAGGCCCTCGCCTCGCACGTCAGGCCCTCACTACCCGCTTCAATATTCATTTTTTGTACTTTGCACGCAATTTTTGTCATACAACACAAAAAAACGCGGCGGAGGCCCGAAGGCCACCGCCGCGTCAAGGGGTAGCTGGCTTCAACTACATCGACGGCTGGGAGGGCTGCTCTGCGGAATCGGCAGCCTCTTCGGCATCTCCTACCGCCTCGGCAGCAGCTTCTCCGGACTCCTCCGCCATCTCGCTGACGGCTTCCTGCGCGGACTCCATGGCCTGCTCGGCAGCCTCCATCGCCTCGCCGGCCTTTTCTTCGGCTGCAGCCATCACCTCGGCAGCCTGCTCCTTAGCAGCGGCTACCGCTTCAGTAACCTCTTCCGCCATCTGGCCGGCGGCCGCCTCAGCTTCGGCCGCAGCCTCGGAAGCCTTCTGGACGGCCTCAGCGGCCATTTTTTCGGCGTCGGCCGCAGCCTTGGCCGCCGCCTCCACTGCCTGGGACACTGCCGATTCGGAGGTCGCAGGAGTTTCGGTCGCGGGCTCGGAGGGCTTGCTACAGCCGACGGCGACGAGGCCAACGACGGCAAGGCTGGCAAGGGAGGTGGACATGTTGAACTTCATAGTGGGCTCTCTCTTCTGTTGCGTGGGTGGACGAGCTTCGCCCGGGACGCCTGTGCCCGGGTAAGCAAGCCCGCGACAGTAATGCCCAAGCCACCCTCGACGCAATGCCAATCGTCCCTTATCCAGGTGGGCGAAGGGCGTCGGGTGGCGAACCGGGGACCTATGATGGAAGGCGGCAATTACACCTGCTCTTACACTCTACGCTCTCTTTCCCCCTCTCTTGGGCTCCGCAAACGCCCGGGGTTCCGTCGAGGTGGGAAAGGATTTGGGTGCAAGCGTAAGTGTAGGAGTATGGGGCACCGACACCGCCTGTGCCAGGGAGGGCGAACGTTCCCGGTAAGCCGGGGCGGTCCCCGGGGCGGGAGGTACCCCCCCACGCCCCGGCCCTTGGGTTCAGCTTAGATGTACTGGGTCAGAATCGCCTCGTACAGCTCCTGCTTGCCGCTGGTCTGCTTGGGCTCGCCCACTTTCCCGGCGATCTTTCGCAGGTCCTGGAGCTTGAGCTTGCCCTTCTCGAACAGAGCGCCATCGCCCTTGTCGAAGCTCGCATAGCGGGCAGCACGCATCTTCTTGATGGGCGACTTCTTAAGCACCCGGTCGGCGGCGACGGCAGCACGGGCGAACATGTCCATGCCGTTGATGTGGGCGATGAACAGGTCTTCGAGGTCAGTGGAGTTGCGGCGGGTCTTGGCGTCGAAATTGATGCCGCCGCCGGAAAGACCACCCGCCTCCAGGATCACCATCATGGCCTGCGTCAGCTCGAGTAGATCGACCGGGAACTGGTCGGTGTCCCAGCCGTTCTGGTAGTCGCCGCGGTTGGCGTCGATGCTGCCCAGCATGCCGGCGTCGGCGGCGACCTGTAGCTCATGCTCGAAGGAGTGGCCGGCCAGCGTGGCGTGGTTTACTTCGATGTTGAGCTTGAAGTCCTTTTCGAGGCCGTGCGCATTGAGGAATCCAATCACGGTGGCGCAGTCGTAGTCGTACTGGTGCTTGCTGGGCTCCATCGGCTTGGGCTCGATGAAGAAGTTGCCCTTGAAACCCTGTTTGCGGGCATAGTCGCGGGCCATCTGCAGGAAGCGGGCGAAGTGCTCCTGCTCGCGCTTCATATCGGTATTCAGCAAGGACATGTACCCCTCGCGGCCGCCCCAGAACACGTAGTTTTCGCCGCCAAGCTCGATTGTGGCGTCGATGGCGTTCTTAAGCTGGGCGCCGGCGTAGGCGACCACAGCGAAGTCCGGGTTGGTCGAGGCGCCATTCATGTAGCGGGTATTGCTGAACAGATTGGCGGTGCCCCACAGCAGCTTCACGCCGGAGGCTTTCTGCTTCTGCTTGGCGTAGGCAACGATGTTCTGGAGGCGCTTCTCGGACTCGGCGAGGCTGGAGCCTTCGCGGACAAGGTCGAAGTCGTGGAAGCAGTAGTAGGGCGCGCCCAGCTTGGTGATGAACTCGAATGCGGCATCCATCTTGTTGCGGGCCTCGGCATCGGCATCGGCCTCGCCCAGCCAGGGGAAATCTTTCGTCGGCCCGCCGAAGGGATCGGCACCAGTGCCGCAGAAGCTGTGCCAGTAGGCCACCGCGAAGCGGAGCAGATCCTTCATGCTCGATCCGCGAAGCTTCTGCTTGGGGTTGTAGAATTTAAACGCGAGGGGGTTGTCCGATTCGGGGCCCTCATAGCCAATGGGTCCGATGCCCTTGAAATACTCCTTGTCTCCGATCACAGTGCTTATGCTCGTTCTCCTGGGTTGCGCGGGATGCCCCGCTCGATGACTCAAAGGACCTTGTTCAATTCTCCCAGCCAGCGCTGGTAGGCCGCCTCGAAGGCGTCGCGGTCGCCCGCCACCGGCGCGATCGTCTCCACCTTCTCCAGCGTGGCGAACGCTTCCCGGGGCGATGCGTACACGCCCGCGCCCAGGCCCGCGCCGCGGGCCGCGCCAAGGGAGCCGTCGGTATTGTACAGCTCGATCGTTGCTCCGGTGGTCCCGGCGAGGCTCTCACGGAACACCGGGCTGTAAAACATGTTCGCGTGGCCCGCGCGGATCACGTCGGCCTGCACGCCGACCGAGCGCATGATGTCGATGCCGTAGCGGAAGGCGAAGACCACGCCTTCCTGCACCGCGCGGCACACGTGGGCCTGGCTGTGGCGGTTGAGATCGATCCCGCACAGGTGGGCGCCCACCTCGCGGTTCCCGAGGAGCCGCTCGGCGCCATTGCCGAAGGTCAGCGCGACGAGGCCCTCGCTGCCTATGGGGACCCCGGCGGCGAGCTGGTGCATCTCGTTGTAGCCTATCGCCCCGCCCATCAACCGGCGGGTCCAGGCATTCATGATCCCCGTTCCGTTGACGCAGAGGAGTACGCCGAGCCGCGTATGCCCTTCGTCGTGGTTGACGTGGGCGAAGGTGTTCACGCGGGACTGGGGATCGTACTTCACCTGGTCGCTGACGCCGTAGACCACGCCGGAAGTCCCGGCGGTTGCCGCGATTTCACCGGCTTCCAGCACATTGAGCGATAGCGCGTTGTTGGGCTGGTCGCCTGCGCGGTAGGTCACCGGGGTGCCGGCGGAAAGTCCCAGCGCCTTGGCCGCCTCCGGGGTCAGCTCGCCCTGGACACCAAAGGTCGGCGCCAGCTCGGGGAGAAGCGAGGCGGGAATTCCGTAGTGGTCGAGAAGAAACGCCGCCGGACGCCGCTCGGCGAAGTCCCAGAACATGCCCTCGGAAAGGCCCGACACCGTAGTGCGAATGTCCCCGGTCAGGCGGTAGCCCACATAGTCGCCCGGCAGCATGACTCGGTCAATGCGCCCGAAAAGCTCTGGCTCGTTTTCTTTTACCCAGCGCAGCTTCGAAGCGGTAAAGTTGCCCGGCGAGTTCAGCAGGTGGCCGAGACAGCGCTCCGCACCGAGCGACTCGAACGCGCTGTTGCCAATGCCCACCGCCCGGCTGTCGCACCAGATAATCGAAGGCCGCAGCACCTTGCCGTCCCGGTCGAGGCAGACCAGCCCGTGCATCTGGTAGGCGATGCCCACCGCGCGGATTTCCTGTCCCGAAAGCCCCGCCTTGCCCAGCGCCGCCCGCACCGCATTGACCGAATGGGTCCACCAGCTTTCGGGGTCCTGCTCAGCCCAGCCCGGCTGAGGGGCGAGGATGGGCAGCTCCCGGTCCGGAGACTGGGCCGATCCCGCGCAGACGCCGCTCTGGGCATCCAGGATCGAGGCCTTTACCGATGAACTACCGATATCCAGTCCTAACAGGTACATAGTCGCCTCCTCGGGAGATAAACTGCGGTCAAATACAGTGCATTAATCAAGAATACGTCGAAACTATGGGCCAATCGGCGAGGTTTGGCCTTGAATATAATCTCAAAAATTAGCACGATAATCCAAGCCCAATCCCATCCTCATCCGAACCAGCCATGCCCTCCACCAAAGCCGTCGGCGACAATTATTTCGGCCCCGCCGGATTTCCCCTGACCGCCGTGCGGGTGCGCTCGGCGGGCGAAAACCGCAGCTCGCACCCCTTCGACCTCACGGGCATCGAGCACGACCACGATTTCAACGAGCTGGTTCTCGTCACCCGGGGTAGCGCGATGCAGCGACTCGAAGGGCGCGACTACCCGGTCAACTCCGGCGATGTCTATATCCTCCAGAGCCGCCACAAGCACTACTTCTATCAGCGCAGTAACCTCGAGTTGATTAACGTCATGTACGATCCGCAGCGCCTCCCCCTGCCCGACGCCAGCCTGCGCAAAATTCCCGGCTACTGCGCGCTTTTCCTCATCGAGCCCCGCTACCGCCACATCCACCGCTTTTCTAGCCGCCTCAGCCTCGGCCCGGTTGCAATGGCCCAGGCCGAGGCCCTTGCCGAGGCCATGCTCAGGGAAAGCGTCTCGGCGGACCCCGGCCGGGAGGCCGCGATGCTCGCCCACCTGCTGGAACTGGTGGTCTATCTCGCCCGGCAGTATGAGCAGACCGAAAGCACCAGCGGCCAGGCCCTGCTCCGCATCGGCGAGGTCATCGGCGCGATGGAGAGGGACCGCGCGCGCAACTGGACGCTCCCCGAGCTGAGCGCGATCGCCCACATGTCGCGCAGCAATTTCTTCCGCGTATTCCGCCAGGCCACCGGACAAAGCCCCATCGACTACCTCATTCGCCTCCGGCTCCAGGACGCCATGCGCCGCCTCCGCGAGGGACGCGAGACCATTACCGAGATCGGACTCGCCTGTGGATTCAGCGACGGAAATTACTTCACCCGCCAGTTCAAACGCCACCTCGGCACCACCCCCAGCGCCTACCGCCGCTCCCCCACCCTACTG
>CBFGVE010000174.1:0-5895 GCA_965651915.1 uncultured bacterium | reverse complement strand
CCGTCCCGCCGCCTGGGCGATGGAGTCCAGGCCGGTCATGGCGCGGTAGACCACTGGAAAATCGATATCCACACCGGCCTCCACCAATTGGGTGCTGACGACCCGGCACTCCGCGCCTGCTTTTAACCGGGCTTTTATGTTTCCTATCACGTCGGACCGGTGGTGGCCGCACATGAGGGCGGAGAGGTGAATGGTACCAGGGGGCATCAGCTTGAAAAGCTCGAAACAATCGCGACGCGTATTCACCACGCACAGCACCTGCGGATGCTTGGCCAGCTCTCCGGCCAGGTCCGGCCATTCCACCGACCCGTTCAAATGGACCGGACCAATCACTACGGTGCGCTTCAACCGCTCGTGCAGCCGTGTCCCGGCTGGTATGATCGGAGTCGGGGCGGTTAGATTCGGCAAGGCTGGTTGGGTGGCGGTAGCCAAGATCATGCTGACGCCGTAATCGCGGACCAACTGATTCATGGCGGCAACCACCGGCGCCAGCAGTGTGGGCGGCAGTAGTTGCGCTTCGTCCATTATCACAACGCTGTTTACGATGTTGTGCAGCTTGCGCGCTTGTCCCGTATGGGCGGTATACAGCG
Source organism: uncultured bacterium (assembly GCA_965651915.1). Lineage (GTDB taxonomy): Bacteria > Verrucomicrobiota > Kiritimatiellia > CBFGVE01 > CBFGVE01 > CBFGVE01. The sequence continues at coordinate 5,305 of CBFGVE010000174.1, read as the reverse complement.
ACTCAAGGAACTGGACATTGGTGGTTACGACCACCGGCGCATCCCAGTTCTCCGTGGCCAGATCCACGGCCAGCGAGCGATGGGCTGCACCTACGTTGCTGTGATGTTCGACGATGTTCTCCGGGCCCAGTATGTCACCGAGGACTTTGGCTGTCTGTTCTAGGATGCTCGTGTAGGGTATGACATAGATGATGCGGCGTTTCCCGTATTTCAGGGCGTGTCGAAAAGCAAACGCCATGGCCGACAGCGTCTTGCCGCCGCCCGTCGGCACATCCAAAGTAAAGATGCCGGGCTTCCTGTATGCTGCGTCTTCACATACCCGACGGATTTCCGAACGTATCAGGTTTACCTCACTTGGCTGGGCATTCCTTTCAAGCTTTTCCAAGGCCTGAAAAAAGGGGGCCGCAAGCGTTCTAAGACATGGAAACGCGCCACGAAAGCGCGCCCGGTCAGGTTCGCAGAAATGTTCGGTATCCAAGCGATCCGCATCTACCAAGCATGAGAACAACATGCGCGTCCACATATGCGCAGTCTCGGCAGTGACAAAATCCGGCTTCCGCAAGGGTCTCAACCGGGCGGCTACGGTGGCCGCGTAGGGCTCGATTGTGGCGAGGTTCCTGCGGCCCTCCTCCAGTCGGGCTGGCAACGGCAAGTGCCCCGAATGGTCTGAATGGTAATCCGGCAAACCCGTGTGATGTCCAGCCAGCAGGTAGGCGAGCAAGCGGCCTCCCCCGCCAATACGATCAAACGCATAAGCTGCCCCGGAGCTGGCATGATTCGAAACACTACCATCGGCTGCGTATGCTTCGTCCTTGTATTCGTTCTGCTTGCGGATGTACCCCTGAAAGGCATTCGTGGCCTTGCCGAGATCGTGCAACCAGCCTGCATTGTATGCCCAGTCGCTGGAGTCGAACGCGGCCGCAAAATCAGCCGCCACCTCGGCTACCTGGCCGAGGTGCGTATCGAGAATCTGCCACTCGTTTGGACTACGGCCCTCCAGACTGTGCGCATAGTACTTCTTTTCCGCTTCCTTGCTCATAACTACCGTTCTCGTTGATTCCTGTCCGATGCGGCTACACGATGCATACTCCTGCTGTATTCAATTGCATTTCGATGCACTATAGCTCGTGGCTGCGGCGGTGTAGGGCGTGGAGGATTGTCCCGTTTTAGGCGGTCGTCTCGGGTCAGGATGCAGGGGCTGGAGTCGGGCTTGGCCATGTTGGTGGCCGTGTGGTGGTCCTTGAGCTTTTTGGGGAGGGCTTGTAGGTGGACTGTGGCTATCATCCGCTCAAGACCCACTTCGATGCTTGTCGGCGGCACGGCGGCGCACTTCCTGGACGGTCTCCATGGTTTCCTTCTCGGTGAATGCAGGCTCCTTATCCAGCGAATCTTCTAGGGTCTGCCAGGTCCGTTGCGCCTCTGGCGACAATTGGGGCGCTCCCCCAAGCGGAACCAGCCTGAATGCAAGCCGGGAATTCCTGACGACGAGCAGGCTTTCTCCGCGCCCCACCCGGTCGGCAACCGTGGCCAACTGGGTTCGAAGATGCTGCATGGATATGACAGCGCTACACCGCATGATGGCCCTCCTGTGAATGGGGCCAGGATACGCCCCTGCTTGCTTTCTACAAAATCAATTATCGTACGATTCGTCATGGCCGAACCGCTACTTTCTCTTGAACTTGGACATCCAAGTTGTGCGCGTAAAACTGTTTGTTTTTTTCGGCTGGCTCGCTCATGGCTTCCTTCCTCGTTCTTCCTGTCCGGTGCGGCTACACGATGGCGACTCCTGCAGCGGTTAATTGCTGTTCGATGCGCTCCAGTTCGTAGCTTTCGCTCTGGCGGGCGGTTAGGAGCAGGTCGCCTAGGCGGCCGTTGGGAGTGAGGATCCGGCGGGTCGAGTCGGGTTCGGCGTTGCCGGTTTCCGCATAGTGGACCTTGATCCGCCGCTCGATTTCCCCCTTGCGGGTTTTCGCGATGAGGTCCAGCTCGTCCAGGCGGTAGAGGAAGGTTTCGGCCGACACGCCGAAGCGGTGCTTGAGCCGCAGGAGCATCTCCCAGCTCCACGAGTCCGGGCCCACCCCCACCTGGCGCACGCTCGCCGCCACCGCCTCCTCGGGCATGAGGAAGAGGGCGGCGAAGCGGCGGGCGGCTCGGTGGGCGTCGAGGCATCCGATCAGGCGCTTCCCCAGACCGCCACTGTGGAGGTAGATGCGGCCCAGCTCGTAGCACAGCCGGAACAACTGGCGCTCGACGCTGTAGCCGGTGGCGACAAAAAGAAAGGCGTTCTGGTTCCGGACGTCGTGGCAGGCGAGGCTCTCCACGCCGTCGGGCAGGGGCAGGAAGACGACGCGGAGCCCCTCGTTCTCGAACAGCTCCAGGTAGTCGAAGATCACCGCGTGGCTGATGCCCAGCAGGGCGCGCACCTGGGCCGCGAGGCGCTCCAGGCCCCGCTCGGTGACCGGAAGCTGGAGACGCAGGGGAATCGCCGCGCGCTTCTGCACCCGGCAGATGTCCTCCAGCGCCAGAAAGCTCATGGCCACGGCGTCCAGCCGGGCCACCACCGCGTCGTCGAGACGCTCGCCCTGCGGGGGCAGGCGCACGATCGCGGCCTGGCTATCCGCGAAGTCGCCGGCATTGGCGGCGAAGATGCTCTCGTCGCGCAGCCTGGTTGGCCCATAGACGGGCGACTCCTCGGACACATAGAGCGTGGACGCGGGGTGGAGGATGGCACCGACTTCGACGCCCAGCTCGCGGGAAAGCCGGTGCAGAACCGGGAGGGACGGCAGGTGGTGGCCGTTTTCGAGGTAGTTCATCGGCCCGGTGCGTATCCCGACCCGATCCGCCAGCTCCGCCTGGGTAAGTCCGCGCTGGCGGCGCAAATCCCGCAGGCGATGGCCCAGCAACTTGGGGTCTAATGTCATATTATTCGTATATTCTTCCAAATTGCGGTTGTCAATATAATAATTTTTGCATATCCATGGCTTGGAATGTCCCCGCGGGGGCTTGTCCAAGGGTTGGAAGGTTCCGGCGAAGCCTGGCGGACGGAGGAATGGGAACCACGAAACACGCGGAAGGCGCGAAAGGGGGATGAGGCTAGAACCGGAATGGACGGGCAAGGACGCTAGTGGCCCGGCTTCGTCCGGAGAATTTCGCCGGGCAGCGGGAGCAGGGGGGGCAGGAGTGTCCTCGCTCGGCGGCCGCAGCCTACGGAAACGCTTCTGTCACAGGCTTTCGCCCGCACTTCTCAAGATGGTGGCGATAACGCTGTCCGATATCCACAGTCCTTCGGATCGAATCGATAGCAAAACCGGAGCAACGGAACCGATGATGCCCATCTGCTTCGCTTTCACAAGGAATCCGCCAGTTCCGAGCGGGTTGAGCCCATGCGCCAATGCACAGGCTTTTCCTTCCGCATCATCGAGCAAGGGTCGGACGCCGTTGTTTTGAAGGGCGTAGGCAACCACTTCGGATTCGCCAAGTCCCAGATCCCAGGCTTTGATGCTATCAGGCACCTCTACCGAAACCTTCCCGAGCCATGGCAGATTGCGGACCGAGGCGCAGGCTGTATCGTCAGGTTGAGCCTCTACCTCCGACAAAACACCACGCGGAACAACAATGGACCCTGCAACCTGCTGAAGCAAGGCGACGTGGCCGGCCCTGCACAGCAGTATCAGCGGCGAAGCATTGACCACCAGGTGCATTATACCGAAAGCTCAGCGGCCAACGATCGCTCGTCGTCCTGGAGAATGGAAACGCGGTACTCGCTCAAAATGCGGAGAAACTCTGCACGTGACACCCCGCAAAGTTCGGCTCCTTTGCCTTGAGAGATTCTACGAAGCTCATACCACTTGACCGCTGCCGCACGCTTCATTTCGTTAACATAATCCGTCGGCGATAGGCGCAGGGAGGAAAAGACGGTTTCCGGCAATTCGAATGTAATTGTCTTCATCGATGGCACCTCGTTTCGCAAGAGATTCTACAACGTGCGCCGCTGCATATCAAGCTTGACCGAGCCGTGCGACGCGTCGCAAAAGCAAGATCGCTCCCCGAAGGACCTGGCATCGCTTCCCAAATTCGCCTCCCGGTCGACGGCTTCCGCCCTTCCCTGCTTCAGAACGAATTTTTAAAGGTCGGTTTCGGCGATCTGCCAGCGGATTAGGCGGATGGGGAGGTGGGCCAGGCTTTCGCGCAGCTTGGCCTCCTGAGCGGGTTCCAGGGTGTCCACCAGGTAGACGCGCTCGATGCGGTGCTGCTCGGCGAGGATGGGCAGCTCGGCGTAGGTGCCGAGCACTTCGATGCCGTGTACGCGGTGGCCGCGCTTGGCTTCGTCGGCGTCGATGAGCCCAATGATCTCCAGCGTATCCTGGCCGGTGGGGTTGAAGATTTTTTGGCGCAGGAAGAGCGTGCCGAGGTAGTCGGCCCCGCAGACCAGGGTCCGGGGGCCGCGCTGGGTTTCGATGCGGAGACCATGGTTCATCCAGTGCATGAGATCCTGGACCACCCGAACGAGGGCGCGAATGCCGACTACGCCGGGGACGGCAACCCCTGTGACGAGCAGAAACCGCAGCAGGCATTCCTCGCTGTCCATCGAGGCCCCCATGGACACCATGCGGATCGAGCAGGCCAAGGCATAGCCGATGACAACCGCCAGCCCGGTGAACACGTATTCGGAAATGCGGGCCAGGTACCAGACCCGCGAGTAGGCCCGGAACAGCACCAGCAGCAGGAAGGGCAGCCCGACGTCGAGCGGGGCGGCTTTGATCCAGAGCCGCTTGAGGTCGAGCGGGCCCCATTCGCCCTGGGCATGCATCAGGGCCGCCGAGACGAACAGGGCGGTGTTGAGAATGGCTAGCACATAGAACAGGAGGGTCCGGTTGCGCCGGACCGGGCGGGCGAGTCCGTGCAGCACGGCGCGGCCGCTGTCGAGCAGCTCGATCCCGGCGAGGTGGCGGACGATGGTGTAGGCGCCGAGGAGGAAGGCGAGGCCGAGGATACCCATCGCGCGGTCGTGGAACACGCTGGCGAGGATGCCGAAGCTCGCGAGCAGGGCGGTGGCGCCGTAGAGCAGCAGGGCGACTTGGCTGTGGTCGCGCCCGCCCCGCAGCAGGCGGTGGTGGAGGTGCTCGGCGTCGCCCTGGTCGATGCCCATCAGCGCGCCCCGGCTTTCGCCTGCGAGTACGTGCCGGACCGAGCGGCGCCATACCGCAAGCAGGGTATCGAACAGCGGCACCCCCACCGCCAGCATCGGCATGCCGATGGCGGCCATGGCCGGGCCTTTTGAACTGGTGGAGATCGCCAGGGAAGC